>NZ_JBHFLM010000001.1:0-2777 GCF_041928655.1 Pelatocladus sp. BLCC-F211
CTGTACGTTCGCTCATTTTTGAAGGGAGAGAGGAATTAATGCCTTATGGTTCAAGGAAAAAAACCTAATTCAGAATCCGATCATACTGACACCATGTAATACTTGGGAAAAGCTTTGGGAGATGAACGGTGTATGACATGGGAAAAGAAAAACAAGATTTACCATGTCTTACATGGTAAAGGGGAATTCACGCCTCGAGGGTTATGAACACGGTTTTCCCGTGTAATACATGGATAAAAAGTGCTATTCAAAACTCCCTTTATGGTGTAATACACAATGAGACTGATGTCGAAATGGAACATTCAATCAGATAATTGCTTGTCAACAAGTGCTAATTTTACAGGGGGAAGACGTAATTAGGTCGAGCGTAGCACTCCTTCAACCTGATAAAGGGACTCAGGCATTTTCATTAAAGAAAGAATTTGTGTTTGAAGCTCGTTAATTGGGGTGATGAAGATGGTAGAATCAGGCAAAAAGTAGAGAGTTAAATTACAAAAAGCCTTAAGCATTTTCTCGGCAGATGGGCGCTCAGTTCTTCGCTTTGGATTACCGTCATAAAGACCGAATAAGGATTGTTGAGTTTCTATCAGTGCCTGCTTCACCACAAATTCCATCAGGGTAAACACCCGCAACGCCAGGTTTAACAAGAACATTAAGCCAGTGATTCGGTTAGTATTTTGAAAGTAAATAGGTAGGGCAGGCAAAGAACCCCTTTTAAAACGATGAAAACCACGCTCCAAGAGCCATTCATCCCGATAATACGTCACCGCTTGTGGTAAACTCAGTTGGCGAAGCGAGGCATTAGTGACATACAATCGCCACCCTGCCAAGGTTTCTGCCTCCTTAATCGCAGTATCAATCTGCTGGATATGAAGTTGAAGACAAATATGTGTCACTTCAAGAGTCGGAGAGTTTTTTGATGGTCGTCCCCGTCCGGCATGACGAGTATGTCTAGCGATCTCTTGTGTAATCATGGTTGAGAAGAAATCTTTGACACGATAGCGCTGGAGAATGTTTTCTACTTTATGGCTGAGTTGCTCCCGATCATCACCTGGCTTCTTAGCTAAACTCTTAAGAGCAGTTTCAGCTTGATTTATGCGTTGCTGTAGTCCACGTATGGCAGATGCTGCAAGGCTTTGGGAATAAACTACCAAGTAGCGTTCTAGCCAACGTACCCACTTGTTGGTTTCTTTGTTGAACCAAAACTTACCTAACTCCACTTCAAAACCCTTTCCCACAGCAGATTCTTCTTCATCTTGTCGCGGTAAACGAATCTCCACAATTTCTGCTGGTGGGTCTAGTACCCATTGCTTAAGATATTGGGGGTGTTGTCCACTCATGGCTACAGGAACGCAGTAAATACCCCTATTTGCTGTAATGGCGGCGCGAGTTGCAATCGACCCAGCTTTACAATCAGCGATGAAGACAAACTTTTTATGTCCAATCACTTGCGCCATTTTTTGCCAAGTGGGGAAATATAATGGGTCGTCAGCTCCATTACCTTTAAGGGTAGTGCTGACTAATGGCATTCCCATTGGGTCGAGAGTTGCCAATAATTGACGGTATTGCAACAAATCTGGGCGTTTGTCCTTGGAATAGCCATAACTTAGTAGATTTTCTTCTGGGGAATCTCCCTGTTGATGATTCACACTAAAACTAGTCGTATCAGTTCGTGCCACTTGTGTCGGCAAATCGTAGGCGCGAATCAGATGTTGTCCTAACTTTACCTCTATTTCCTGCGTTGCCTCTGTTTGCTTACCTAACTCTTCGACTACCCTTGCCAATCTGTCATCACTGGTATCTTTTTCTCCTATTGACCACCCCGTACTTAACTCTAAAATCCTTCGATGTGCCAGCACCCATGCTTCCACTGCACACAACCGATGGTCTGATTGGGTAATTATGTATGTCAATAACAATACACTCAATTGACCATAACTCATGCCTTTGTGGTTTCCGTGTGGTGGACGAAGTTTTTGGTCAATACATTTGGCTATCCCCATCTGCTTGAGCCATTCCACAATTACGGGAATATCGTCAATCCGCTCAGAACTTATGTCCACTGTTTTTTCCCGCTCACTGATACAGAATAACGAAATCCTACTCTTGTGTATACTGGCTATTTAGTACCGCAATAAAACGATTGAGAGCTTTAAGTGCTGCTTTGTAGCCTGGTGATTGCTTACCTAACTTCAAGTCTAGTAATACTTGGTTACGTAAACTTTCCAGTGTTGCCACCGGGTGTGGCGTGGTCGCAAGTTCAACAACAGTAGTTTTGGCTTGATGTATCGGCTCTTTTTCCCGTGTAGTACTTGGGTTAGCATTTTCCCTAATAACCTGTTCCACGTAATCAGCTCTAGTCATACCCAAGCATTCAGCAGCGATCCCCAAAGTCTTCCAGGTTTCATCAGTTAATCTTAAAGAGCGCACTTGACGATAATCATCGTCTTTGAGAGCGAACTTCCCTTGAATGTCCCGCTTCAACATTAGATTCTACCATGTATTACATCGTAAGTTTAACCCGAAATTGGTGACGGTTTCGATGTCATACATAGGACTACAGCAAGCGCATATTTATGAAGAATGCCCTCCAATTTATTCCGTGTAATATACGGAAAAACCGATTTTGCCTTTCCCCATGTAATACACCGTTGATCTCCCGAAGCTTTTCCCAAGTATTACACGGTACAACTACAATCAGCTCCACAATCACGTTGTTTCCTTGGACAGCAAGGCATTAATTCCTCTCTCCCTTCAAAAATGAGCGAACGTACAGT
>NZ_JBHFLM010000010.1:0-55697 GCF_041928655.1 Pelatocladus sp. BLCC-F211
GAAAAATAATTAACTATAGTAAAGTTTTGTAGGTTGGGTATAGCGACAGCGAAACCCAACATTATAGTCTGGTTAATGTTGGGTTACACTCCGTTCCACCCAACCTACATAATGTCCTTTTTGAAAAACTCCTCTTTTCAATATGGACGAGGTTTAATTTTAAAATTCACAATAAACTTAATTTATTTTTGCTTTTTTAATTCAATTTTATTTTTTAGGACTCTCCTGGATAAGAGTTCCTAGCTTGAATGTTGTGGAATCTTGACTTTGGGTTATTTCAAATCAGAAAATAATTAAATAAAACTTAAAAATATCAAAAATAAGTTAAAACAATGTCAATAAAATTGAAGTATAAACCTATGAAAATCGGCACAAAAAGCAGGATGATTTAATTTAAGGTAAAAACGAAACAGCAGAGACTTTGATGAAGGTTTTTTCGATAACTGATTGTATGACAAGAGATAGGTTAAAAGGTGAAATGCTCCCCGATGACTGATTAAAATAGTCGCTTTAATTGTCGTGATTGACTAGTAAACTTACAAAACTAAACAAACAATAATATGACTAAAAGGATTGCAATGACCGCAGCGCTTCGCTTGAGTGAAAAATTGCCTTTGCCACTGCGACGCTTGGCAGATTTGGCATACAACTATTGGTGGTCTTGGACTAGCGATCGCATCGCGTTATTTCAAACTATCGATCCCCAAGAATGGGAACGTTGCGGACATAACCCAGTAGCAATCTTAGAATCAGCAACCTACGAACGCCTCACCCAGCTAGCAGAAGACCCGTTTTACCTCAAGCAAATTTCTGCCCTCGCCAAAGACTTCGACGAATACATGACGCAAAAGGACACTTGGGTGAACCGAGTCGCACCGCAAGTTTCCAGCGAACATCCCATTGCTTACTTTTGCGCCGAATTTGGTATTCATGAATCCTTACCCGTCTACTCTGGCGGTTTAGGCATTCTCGCAGGCGATCACCTCAAATCTTCATCCGATTTGGGCGTACCAATGGTCGCTATTGGCTTGCTGTATCGTCAAGGTTACTTCCGACAACGGTTGAACCGTGGTGGCTGGCAGGAAGATTATTATGTGGATAATCTCTTCCACCGTATGCCCATAGAACTAATTAAAAACGAGCAAGGGCAACCACTCACCATCGAACTAGAAATTCGCCAGCGTTGGGTGAAAGTACAAATTTGGCAAGTGCGAGTTGGGCGAGTCACCCTCTATCTTTTAGATAGCGATCGCGAAGACAATGATCCCATTGATCGTTGGTTAACTGGACACCTTTATGGCGGTAATCAAGAAACTCGCATCGCCCAAGAAGTCGTTTTAGGAATTGGTGGCGTCCGTGCTTTAACAGCTTTGGGAATCCAGCCATCCGTCTATCACCTCAACGAAGGACACGCCGCCTTTTGTACCTTAGAAGTTGTCCGCCAAGAAATTGAACGTACCAATAAATCCTTCTACGACGTCGAAACAGATGTACGTAAACGCTGTGTCTTCACCACCCATACACCCGTTCCCGCCGGTCATGATGTCTTCTCTCCAGATTTAATGGACTCGTTCTTCGCCCACTACTGGCCCCAACTAAGCCTTTCCCGCGAACAATTCTTAGCATTAGGCGCACGGCGACTTGGCGATCCTTGGGAACCCTTTGGTATGACTGTTTTAGCATTGCGGATGTGTCGTACTTCCAACGGTGTCAGCGAGTTACACGGACGAGTTTCCCGCCAAATGTGGACAGTCATGTATCCCAACCGCACTGAAGATAACGTCCCCATCGGCTACATTACCAACGGAGTCCATGCACCAACTTGGACTGCTCCCCTAATAGCAGATTTGTACAATCAATATTTGGGATCTGATTGGAAAACCCATGCAGTTGATCCCAAAATGTGGGAAAAAGTAGACGATATTCCCAACGAAGAACTCTGGTGGCGACATCAAATTCTCAAAGAAAGACTTGTCGCTCACACCCGCTATAAAGTTAAAAAAGCTAGAGAAGGACGAGGCGAAGAATACCAAAACATTCAAGCCACCAACACCCTACTAGATCCCCAAGCACTCACCATCGGATTTGCGAGACGTTTCTCACCATACAAACGCGGTCATTTACTCCTGCGTGACATGGAACGCGCCCTAAGAATTTTTGGTAACGCTGACCGACCCGTACAAATTATCTTCGCCGGTAAAGCACACCCCGCCGATGAAGAAGGTAAGCGAATTATTCAACGCTTAATGGAGTGGTGCAAACACCCAGCCCTCACCAACCGCGTTGCTTTCATCGAAGACTACGACATCTACACAGCCCAAAAACTCGTCCAAGGCGTCGATGTCTGGTTAAACAACCCCCGTCGTCCCCTAGAAGCATCCGGTACAAGCGGACAAAAAGTCTGCTTCAATGGTGGTATAAATTGCAGCGTCCTCGATGGCTGGTGGTGCGAAGGCTACCAAGCCGACGCCAACGGTAAAGGCATCAACGGTTGGGCAATTGGCGAAGATGCCCACACCAGTGATCAAGAACTACAAGACCGTATTGATTCAGAATCACTGTATAAATTGTTAGAGGAAGAAATCACTCCCCTCTACTACAACCAAGATGCTAACGCCATTCCCCACGGTTGGATACAGATGATGAAAGCTTCCATCAAAACCAACGCACCACTATTTAACACCGATCGCATGATTGCTGACTACGTTTCCCAGGTATACGTCCCAGAAATTGCTGTCACAGTACCGCCAATTTTAGCGAAAGTATTGGTCTAAGAATTAATGAACCACCCTTCGGGTTCGCCACCTTGCCAAGTTCCCTCCGGGACGCTACGCGAACGTGACGGGAACCGCCAAGACGGCAAGTGGACTCACCAAGACTCTAAGACACAAAGAAAACCTATTTCCAAGGAATTGGATCAAGTGGCTACACAAGTTGTTGATGCAGCTTTTCAGGTGCATTCTACTCTAGGGCCTGGTTTGCTAGAGAGTGTCTATGAGGTTTGCTTGGAACATGAATTGATCAAGAGGGGATTTAGTGTTGAAAAGCAGGTTCCACTACCAGTACTTTGTAACCATTCCTCTGCCTAAAGGCGAGAGGCTTTATCCCCCTCCCAGAACTACCAGCAAATAGGGTGCTTACTCGTTCTGCTTGCGGAACTACGGGCGAGATGAGAATGAAACACCAAGGCTCCAAGTCACCAAGAAATCTTCGTGTCTTTGTGGTTCATTTTTTTAACATGAATGAAACACCAAGGCTCCAAGTCACCAAGAAACCTTCGTGTCTTCGTGTCTTTGTGGTTCATTTTTTTTAACATGAATGAAACACCAAGGCTCCAAGTCACCAAGAAATCTTCGTGTCTTCGTGTCTTTGTGGTTCATTTTTTTTAATATGGTGAATTATGGTAATTTGGCAAGCTGATTTTTATCATCATCGCCAACAACAGGCAGCAGGACAAGTTTTATGGGAGTTGTTGATTTGCGATCGCGATCGCAGTTTTCAGTATGAAGCAATTTGTCCTCAATCTCAGGTGAATTCTAGTTGGGTTACTGCTCAGTTGCAATTGGCTGCGGATGGGAAATTACCAGATGTAATTCAGGTGTTTCGCCCGCAATGTTTGGGTTTAATTGCGGAAGCTGGACGCAGTTTAGGTATCAATGTTGAACCGACTCGCCGCACTTTTGCACTGAAGCAGTGGTTGCAAGAAAAAAATTATCCCACGGTAGTAGACAAACCACCTCCCACACCATTACCGGAAAATCTCTGGGGGGAAGAATGGCGATTTGCAACGTTGTCAGCAGGTAAGGTGATGGAAGCGTTTGCAGAGCAGCCTATTCCCATTTTGGTGATACCAGAGTTTTTGCAACCGATTAATTTGGGTTTGGCGTCAACGGTGTCAGTTCCTGGTGTGATAATTTATGGGGGACGGCAATCAATGCGTCTAGCACGATGGTTACAACAAGCGCGTCCTGTGGAGTTAAGTTATGTTGCGGGTGCGCCGGATGGGTTGGTATTGGAAGCTAGTTTGGTAGATAGATGGATTTTAGCGACGTTTAGCGATTTAGAAGTAGCAGTCGCAGCTAAGGTTTACGAACAGCGCAAGCAGGAAAGTCAGGGGTTACATTTTTTACTGGTGCAGCCTGATGATTCGGGAATGACTTTCAGTGGTTTTTGGTTATTGCTTGGCGAAGGTTGATTAACAACTAACTATTGCATTTGTCGCCGTGCGGCTTCTAAAATGAGGCGTTGTTCAGCACGTGCGATCGCTTGATATGTCCTTGCTACTGCTTCTGGTTCTACGGAAATAGAGGTTATACCCCATTCGATGAAATGGTCTATAATTTCTGGATACAATGCGGGTGCTTGACCACAAATAGAGCAAGGTATTCCTGATTCTCTGGCTGTGTGGATTAATTGAGCTACAGCATTCATGACTGCTGGGTGACGTTCGTCAAATGCTTTTGCGAACTGTCCTTGCTCTCTGTCTATGCCTAATAGTAGTTGAGTGAGGTCATTGGTGCCAATTGAAATTCCTTGGACTCCTGCTTTGATATATTCTGGTAGCAGAAATAACACGCTTGGGACTTCTGCCATGATCCATAGTTGAAAATTGGGTATTCTATTTAACCTTGCTTCTGCTACTTTCTGACGACAAAAGTTAAATTCTTCGACTGTACGTACAAAGGGCAAAATTAAATGAATATTGGTATAACCAGATTGCTGTACATTTGCTAAAGCAGCTAATTCTAATTCAAAGACAGCTGGATTGACTAAGTAGCTGAATGTACCACGCTCTCCCAGCATAGATTGGGGTGAAGATTGTAAATTCTCGCTAGTTGATTGTAATTCACGCGATCGCCAGTCCAATGAACGATAAAAAACAGGTCGTGGGGCAAAAGCCTGGGCAAATTGTAAAATTTGTTCGTACCATCGCTCTAATAGTACATCTTGACGTCCATTGGTTAGCCAATTTAGGGGGTGCTGTCCTTCTAGAATATTGAGTACCATCAATTCTGAACGCAATAATCCTACTCCATCAATGGGCAAAGAAAGCACTTGCTCGATCAAGCTAGGCTGACTTAAGTTAACTAGCAGCCGGGTAGCAATCATGGATTCCTTTGTTGAGGAGTTAGTTGTAGATGAAGCAGAATTATGGTTTCTTGTTGGAGTATGGTGAAAACCACTATTCAAACCTGCGGAGGATTCGCCGCCATTTTGTAAAAGTGGGGAAAATCCTGCACGTAAATAATTTCTATTCTGTAAACGTTTCGCTGTTTCCCTTAGAGATGCAGACTGTTTTGAAGGTGTCGTGTCATGGGGAAAAGAGAGAAAAGACAATAATTGATCTGATTGTCTCCTGTCAGTTTCCTGTTCTTGTACCTCCGTACCGAGGCGGTAAATTTCTCCTTTATCACCATCTATTAGCAGTTGTTCACCATGATGAATCACAGTCGTAGCACTGGCTGCATTGACTACTGCTGGAATACCTAATTCTCTGGCTAGAATCGCTGCATGGCTTGTCAGACCTCCATGTTCAGTGATAATACCTGCCGCTTGTTGCAATATTGGCAACCAATTTGGTGTGATGGCTGGTGCGACTAAAATTACTCCTTTGGGTAGTTGTTCTGGTTTTTGTTGAGAATGGATGACATGAGCCGATGCTGTGATCCGTCCTGTTCCTGCCCCTAGTCCTTTGATAAAATGAATATCGGAAAGTCCTGATTGGGGTAGGTTAATTTGCGTTATGTAAAGTGTTCTCGATGAAGTTTGTTGAGAAATTGTCCACTCTAGAGTGAGGTGTTTACCTAGTTCTTTGACAAGCTGATTTGTCAATCTGATGAGTTGTTGCAAATATTCTTCTGGTAAAGCATAGGCTTGTTGTTGCGTTTCAGTCAGTAGATATACTTGCAAACCAGAATCATCTTGTTTTGGTAGTGATATTGATGTGGATTGCAAATCAACACCAGAATTTTCATGATTAATGCAATAGGCGAGTAGCTTGTATCCCAACTGTTGCTCTTGAACAAAGCTAGTTTCTGGTTGAATATAGTAGACATCTGGCAAAACTTCACCGTGGGCGATCGCAATTCCCAACCCACAAGAGGCTTGAATTTCCCAATGGGAAGAGTTGGTATTCACTAAGCCACTGGCAAGTGCATTGTGGATTGGTTGCACTAAAACTGCTAAATTAATCTGTTGGAGATCAATTCCTGCTTGTTGCCAACATAAAAGACTTCTAGCACGAAACAACTGACTCCAAGTCCGCTTGAGTGCTGAGGCGATCGCTTCTTGTTCGCAGTGACAAATTTGTGAGTCCAGCAAGCCAGATATATTCGCAACTCCGTGCTTACCTGTGGGTAGTGTTAAACTTGGGCGAAAAATCAGACACTGAGTTTCCCATGTTTGAGTTGCTTGTAAGATAGCAGTTAATAACTCAGGTGATACAGTTGCGCTAATAATTTCTTGGCGTAAACGTTCAGCTACCTGCTGAAGCTGACGCCAATTACCAACATCCAAGTGCAATGAAGAATTTGGTAAGTCAGCAATTAATGCTTCTGAACTGTTGAGATTTTCTAGAAATTCTCGCAAAACTGATGCTGGGATGACAAAACCAGACAGCACCGGATAACCACGCTGCATGATTCTGCTTAAATAAAAAGCTTTATCACCAACTTCGGCGCGATCTAGCAGTTTAATTTGCTCAAGCCAGTAGAGTTTGTCCACTCAATTAGTCAGTTGTTGGTTGTCGGTTGGTGGTTGGTGGTTGGTGGTTCCATAGACGCACTAGCAGTTTTCGTTGGAACTACCAAACAATCAACAAAGAACAAAATCCTATTAAAATTACATTTCAGCGTCTACCTGTTACTAGGACTAGCGCTATACTTTCTAGAAGTCTATCCAAGCTGAACAAATAGACAACTTGTTAACAGGTTTTCTAGCTTTCAGTGTTGCGGTTGAGTTTATAGTGAAAAATACTAAAGATTAAATTTGTATAACTTGCGTTATTATCTCCCAAAATCGCCGCAGCTTTTTCATTATTGTTAGTTAACATAATTTGTAAACTAAACAACATCTAAGCATATTCACTTATCATTAAGTTTTAATTTTTACTGCTGTAGCTTGCTGGGCATTTTAGAAACAAAAATCTACATTAAAAATCTTACCACAACACTACTATTGGCAAAGCTTTTAACACACCATTACCCAAAAGGATTATACCGTGCTAGAGAAAAACAACTGCCGAAAAATTTGGAAAACATTAACTGAACAATACCAAAAATTTGAGTATCAGCCGTTAAATTTGGTAATTTAGTTAAAATGGCTACGCTTACATACTGCAAATTATTGCTGACATCAGTATAGGTGCATGATATCACATTTTTTAGTATCACCAAATACATTTTTTCTTGCACCTAATGATTGGGCTAACATTGCTTTTAGACTATGCCTAGCAGTATTTTTTGGCGGGGTAATTGGCTTAGAACGTGAGCGCAGACGCAAACCAGCTGGCTTAAGAACTCATATGTTGGTAAGTGTTGCTTCAGCAATGTTTGTCCTCGTCATCTTACAAATAGACGAACCGCGAGATTACAATGGACTCAGCCGCGTTATTCAGGGTATAGCTGCGGGTGTAGGATTTCTGGGTGCTGGGGAAATTTTGCGAGAAAATTCAGACGAACAATCCTCAAGAATAGAAGTTCGTGGACTCACTTCCGCAGCAGCTATTTGGACTTCGTCTGGCTTGGGGATTATAGCTGGCTGTGGTTTGTGGCAATTAGGACTACTTAGTATTCTTGTGTCTTTTTTTATTCTTTATATTATGAAAAAATATGAAAGGCATATATAAACCAATACGGTTCAGTTAAGAAGAAATGTAGGTTGGGTTTCGCTTGCACTCAACCCAACCTACGCTAGTTTTAGTTTTTAGCCTTAACTGAACCGTATTGATATATAAACTATATGGTGAATAGCTCTCAAACTCTTCCCTCTTTGATTCCCCAGTCTTAGAACTGAGTCCTTACCGACAAACAAGGATTTGAGTTATTTAAAATAGAAATATGATGAAGTTAATTAAAACTATGTGGGGGGTAAATCTGCATGAAAATCTCATTTCTGCCACTCAAACTACTTGTTGTTAGCACTTTAGCAGGAATTGGCTTTATTTCTGTGCTGATGCCAAAACCTAGCCTTGCTGAACCAAGCGAAACACCAAACTTCCAAAATTACGATCCGCAGAACAACACAGACGACCCATACAATAGCAACAATAATCCTTTTTCTAGCTCCAACACAAATGATGGTTTTGGTGTGTTCAATTTAATTCATCGTGCTAATTTGAGTGTGCCGGATTTAGATGTAAATGCACAAAACCAACAACTTGATGAAGCAGCAGCAGCTTTTAAAGCTAGACAAAGAGCATTAACACAACAAAATAAACAGCAGACGCCTGGTTTGCAGATAATTAGTCCAAGAGTGAATACTACTCCTACTCCATAAAAATTAGAGCTGTAAACTTTATTTGGTTTGTTTTAGGCAAGTCAAGAGTCCATAGTTTGAACTCTTGACTTTTAGAACACTAAGTAAAATTGTGTAGTAACACTAGTTCTTTTTAAGTCTATGTGATGAAATTTACAATCCCAAGGCAGCTAGAACATCACTGGCATGGGTAGAGGTATTGACACTAGAGTCAACATAAACAATTTTACCGTTGCCATCAATGATGTAGGTAACACGCTTGGCATAACCACCACCATCAACATCGTAGGCTTTAATTAAGCTGCCGTTGGTATCAGCTAGTAATGGAAAGTTGAGATTATATTTTTGGGTGAATGCTTGGTGCGAGGCTTCATCATCTGCACTTACCCCTAGTACGACGATATCTTTGCTTGTATACTGCTCGTTAGCATCACGGAAACTACAAGCTTGCTTGGTGCAGCCTGGAGTGTCGTCTTTGGGGTAAAAATACAGAACTACTGTTTTACCTTTGAAATCAGATAAAGAAACTGTGTTGCCGTTAGTGTCTTTAACGGTAAACGCAGGTGCATCTGTCCCAACTGCTAGAGGCATAGTTTACCTTTCCTAAATTTGAAATTACTGATGCACTTGAAATTTTACAATAATTTACAATCATTACAGGACAATAAAAAAAGAAATCAGTTACTAGTGATCAATTTGTAACTGTTAACTGATAATTGATAACTGGAAACCAAAATGTCTGCTGTTGATGCTCAGAATCAGAAAACCCTGACATATCCACCTAAGACCATAGAAAGAGCCAAGCGATCGCTACTTTGTTGTCCTTTTAACTTTGGTTTATTTGCAGCCATGCTTTCACAGAGGGTAGCGATGAGTGAAATTGTTGGCAATTCTGGTGTTAACAAAGGCTACACCAAAGCTTCTTTGTCTGAATTAAGAGCAGACAACACCTTAGCATGGTTAATTCAAGTAGGTGTACTGCGACGTGAAGTTGATGGTCAAGGAATAACAGATAGTTTTCGCCTCACACCCCTTGGTCGTCAGATAGTAGAACAATGGAAACACCAACCATTGCCGACTGTAACATGGGGCGATCGCATTTTAAATTTTGTGGCTCGTTGGTTCAGACTGCCATTTTAGCTCTATCCACCAACCAATTTTCAGGTGAAAAGTTAGGAGTCGCACTGAGACGGGAACAATATGTACGGAAGTCTCAACTGCATTTATGAAGTCTTTACTATGTCTTTGTAAAGTGATGTGAGATATTGCGTAAGATTGACGTTTGCCCTACGTCATTAGTCATTTGTACAACACTAATGACCAATGACCAATGACCAATGACTATTTAAGAGCAATATCATCACTCAACCAGCATAGCCATATCAGGCTTCATGCTTTTAATATCACACCGGATTGGAAAAACAGTTGAATATGAAAGCAATTATGGTAGTGGGAACAACATCCCACGCAGGGAAATCACTATTAACGGCGGCTATTTGTCGTATTTTGTCGCGGCGCGGCTGGCGAGTGGCTCCCTTTAAAGGTCAGAATATGGCTTTAAATGCCTATGTCACAGCTAATGGTGGAGAAATTGGTTACGCTCAAGCAGTACAAGCCTGGGCGGCTGGGGTTATACCTTGGGTAGAAATGAACCCGATTTTACTCAAACCCCAGGGTGATATGACTTCCCAGGTGATTATTAAGGGTAAAGCTGTGGGAAAAGTCAGTGCTGCGGATTATTACGAGCAATATTTTGAACTGGGATGGCGGTCAATCGAAGAGTCTCTACAGCATTTGTCAACAGAATTTGACTTGCTGGTTTGTGAAGGTGCTGGGAGTCCGGCGGAAATCAATCTCAAGCACCGTGATTTAACTAATATGCGAGTAGCAAAATATTTAAATGCCCCAACTTTACTAGTAGTTGATATTGATCGGGGTGGTGCTTTTGCTCATGTAGTTGGAACCTTAGAATTGCTGGAACCAGAAGAACGCGCTCTGATTCGTGGTGTCGTGATTAACAAGTTCCGAGGACAGCGATCGCTGCTGGAACCTGGTATAAAATGGTTAGAAGAACGGACAAAAATTCCGGTAATTGGTGTAATTCCATACTTAGAAACTGTCTTCCCCGCAGAAGATTCCTTAGATTTGTTAGAACGTAGATCATATAAATCCAGTACAGACCTAAGTATTAGTGTGATTCGCTTACCCAGAATATCTAATTTTACCGATTTTGATCCGTTGGAATCGGAATCAACAGTGATGGTAAAATACTTAAGTCCCAAGCAAGAATTAGGACATCCAGACGCCGTAATTCTCCCAGGTACGAAAACATCAATTGCTGACTTGCTGTTACTACAAAGAACTGGTATGGCAGAGGCAATTCAAAACTATGCGGCAGCAGGTGGTACAGTTTTGGGTATCTGCGGTGGTTTTCAAATCCTTGGTCAAATGATTGCTGATCCAGAAGGTATAGAAGGGCAAGCAGGAAGATTTCAAGGTTTAGGACTATTACCTATTAAAACAGTCATCACAGGACAAAAAATTGCTCGCCAACGTCAAGTCACCTCAAATCATCCCCAAATGGGTTTACCCGTAACTGGGTTTGAAATTCATCAAGGGCGATCGCGCATCGAAACCCAAGGTATAGATTCCCAATCCTACTATCCTCTATTTGACGACCCAAATTTAGGATTAGTGGATAATTGCCAATCAGTTTGGGGTACTTATCTCCACGGAATATTTGACAATGGCCCCTGGCGTCGTGCTTGGTTAAATCGCCTGCGTCAACAACGAGGTTTAAAATCTCTCCCCACAGGTGTTGCCAACTATCGAGATCAGCGCGAAAATCTACTAGATTCCCTGGCTACAGAAATTGAACAGCACCTAGATTTGACT
Organism: Pelatocladus sp. BLCC-F211; assembly: GCF_041928655.1. NCBI lineage: Bacteria > Bacillati > Cyanobacteriota > Cyanophyceae > Nostocales > Hapalosiphonaceae > Pelatocladus > Pelatocladus sp. BLCC-F211. The sequence continues at coordinate 11,371 of NZ_JBHFLM010000010.1, forward strand.
CCTTTGTTGTCGTAGTAAGCTAAAAATTATGACTGTGCGCGTTAATTTTTTACCAGATGATGTTACAGTTGACGCCCAAGTGGGAGAACCCTTGCTCGATGTTGCTGATCGAGCAGGGGTGATGATTCCCACTGGTTGTCTGATGGGTACTTGTCACGCTTGTACAGTAGAGCTAGACAATGGAGAAATCATTCGTGCTTGCATTAGCGCAGTTCCAGACGGATGCGAAGAATTAGAAATCAATTTGTTTAGCGATCCAACGTGGTAAAGAAGCATGAAGGATGCAGACGCCCTTGAAGGCGGCTTCCTGTAGGTGATAATGAGGTTTGAAGTATTTTTGATCTTTAATTTTTTACTCTTCATCTCATGTTTAACCTTCAGCTTTTAACCTTCATCCTTCAGCCTTTGTTTTTAAAGCGTATTGCTTAAATCGCTCTAAATCGGCGTGCAGAGTTGATTCTACTATTCGTCCCAAAAATAAATTATCCATGATTTTGCCAAGGATACCAGGGATAGCATAGGCAGCAGTAAGTTTAACAATACTACTGGTATGGCGATCGTAAAAACGAATAGCTCCCCGATTCGGTAAACCATCGACAGATTCCCATTGGATGATTTGATGAGGAATTACCTTGAGAATTCGGGATTTCCAAGTAAATTCAAAACCCCCAGATTTCAATGTCCACAATGATATATCTGGGTTATCTTCAGGAACTTTCACTGAATCAATCCACTTCATCCAGCGAGGCATTTGCTCCAAATCAGACCAGAGACCCCATGCTAAATCTATAGGAACCTCTACTTCCACTTGCACCGTATGTTCTAACCAATCAGACATTATATTTTAGATTTTAGATTTTGGATTTTGGATTTTGGATTAGCAAACTATTGTTTCATAGTCTCCAAAATAGCTTTTGCTGCAAGCATTCCCGAAATCGTTGCTCCTTCCATGCTATCGATATAATCTTGCTGTGTATAACTCCCTGCTAAGAAGAAATTAGCCACAGGGGTTTTTTGACGGGGACGATAAATATCCATCCCTGGTGCTTCTCTGTACAAAGACTGAGCCAGCTTAACCACACTGTACCAAGTCATATTTAGTTCCCTTGATGATGGGAACAACTCATGTACTTGTGCCAAAACGTGTTGAGCAATTTCTTCATTGCTTTTTTTAATAAACGGATCTCCCGGCGTCAGCACTAACTGCAACAAAGACCCTTGCCCTTGTCGATAATAATCAGCAGGGCTAGTTAAAGCTAAATCAGCAAAACAAGAAAAATCTGCATCGGCAGTATATAACAAATTATCAATTCCTGCTGCGTGATTTAGCTGTTTGCGTGCCTCTACATCTTGCAGTTCTGTTACCCAACCATCAAACCGTAGCTGCACCGTTGCTACAGGAACTGCATCCAACTTGTAAATATTGTCAAATTCTGACCACTGACGCCATTGTTGAGGTAACAGACGCTGAATTCCAGGCAGATCACAAGCTGCTACATAGGCATCTGCGGTAATTTTTTCTTCTGTGTCACCGTCAGCAATAACTAAACCAGTGACACAGGTTTGTTCTTTTTCCTCAGCAAATAGAACTTCTCGTACTCTGCGGCGAGTATGAATTTTTGTTCCTCTCGCTTCTAGATATTCCAAAATCGGTTTATGCAAATATTCATAGGGCGATCCTTTCAGCATCCGCAGTTTTGAGGCTTCGGTTCTCACTGCGAATAACTGAAAAATCGTCAACATACAACGAGCAGATATGTTCTCGCAATCAATAAAACCCAAAGCATAAGCAATGGGGTTCCACATCCGCTTAATACTGCCGTTGCTACCACCATGACTACGGAACCACTCAGCAAAGCTAACTTTGTCTAAGTTGCGGATATCTTGCATTGCACCTTCAAAGTCAACTAAACCCCTGACAACTGGACTAGTCGAAAGTGCTACAGCATTCTGTAACTTATCTAGTAATGAGAGTTGAGAGGTAGTAAAAAATGCCTTTAAACCATTGAAAGGCGCACCCACAAAGAAACGAAAATCAAGCGCACCAGTCTTTCCTCCTTTATTGATGAAGTTATGAATGTGTTCTTTAGGAAGCAGGTTTTCAAAGGCTCCCATCTTCTTCATCAATTTCAACAACTGATTGTAGTTGCCAAAGAAGACATGCAATCCCATTTCGATATGGTTGCCATCTCCATCTACCCAGCTGCTAACTTTACCACCAACAAACGGACGGGACTCAAAAATCTGGACTTCACAGCCAGCATCAGCTAAATCTACAGCGGTTGCTAGCCCAGCCAGTCCCGCACCTATGATTGCAACGCGCATTCCGTCCTTCCTTTTCAATTTCTTTACAAATTGTAACTGGGTTGGTGTCGGAATTTGCTACTCGTATTCTATTTAGAGTCCTAGAGTCAAAAGATTCAAAAAGCACCCTGCCAAGTTTGTAAAAGAGTCAAACAAAGTAGAAAGTAGAAGACAAAAACAAATTTTCTCTTCTTGATTATTCTTTTTTCCTTGTACTCTTAATCTATAAATTCTGCCTGCCTATCTATCGCCATCTTTTGTATCTTCAGCTACAGATAATCCTCGGATCAACTCCCGAATCACATCAGTTGCTGGTCTACCAGTTTGCTCACAATACTTTTCCAGTTTTTCGGCCTCCTGTGCTGCTAAATTCACAGTGATACGTTTTACAGCCCATTTTTTATTAGTCATTTGATTGTGTTATTTGCTGCTTATCAACATTGTGTACAAAATGTTAGTGAGGATGAAAGAGTTAAGAATATCAGAGTTTTTGTCAGGAAACAAGCAATCCTTTGTGTAAAAAATTTGCTTTGCTTGAAGTATTCTTCATTTTTTATATAGAATCAAAAAAACAAATGAACAAAGTGTTGTTGTGTCAGAAGCAATAGCGTATATTATCTATTACACAACAGAAACTATCTCAAGGAAGAATCAAGCTTGAACAAAAATTTTATTACCTGGCAAAGATAATTGCTGCTAGCTAAAGAACTATTTATTAGACAATAGCAATGTCAAAGGAACTTGACCTATCTCTATCACCCAATTTGACCAAATATGTTTGGGGAAAACATGTGCCATAACACTTGTAGATATGGTATTAATGTGTTCGCTTGTTTGTGATTTAGATGCTGAGATATTTCTTGCTCTAGCAAGTGCAGCATACAGCGAATAATTTCCCAGTGAACTTTTAATCTTGGGTAGAGCATTGCACACAATGGGAACAATTCTTGTTGAATAGCATTCACGCTTCCCTCCAAACTACAAACCCAAAGATAAACTTGGAACATTTCTATATCCCTGAGACTGGAAGGTCTAACTAGGGATTCACTTAATAAACCAGACCGGGAATGATAACTAGGGTAAAGATTAATTATCTTTTGGCAAATTTTATTGGCTATTTGTGTACTCACAGGCAAAAGCTGTTGAACTGCTTTTAAAGAATGAGAATCAAAATCATGTTCCGCTGCTGCATTATAAGCACGTTGTAGTGGCATATACAGATGGTCATCTATGACTTTTAAGTAACTGCCAAGTACAATTTGTTCCAAAGGCGAAAGAGTTTGTAGTAAGCCAAGGTTAGTATAGTGAAACTGCAAACTCACAAAGGCAATCACTCTAGGATCATTTTGTGTATATTTCTGTCGCAGCAAACCAACATTTGTGCTGATGATTGTTGCCGTTTGAGTTGATGCACCATGCAGTGCTTCCATCTGCTGAATGTTTTCAAACGATGGGATTTGTATAGGTGAGCTTTGACTTGATACTTGCTGAGTGTATAGATGCAATGCTTGTTCGTATATCCCAAAAGAATCTGCTGTTATTTCCCAAGGATTTATTAATTTGGGGTCAATACGATGCCTTTTGATTTCTTCTGATAACAATGCTTCTGTTTTGTTCCAAGCTTGTAAACTCACAGTACGCAAAGAATTCATCAGCTTTTGCGATGTTGTTTTTCTGCCTTCACAAGATAATATCTTTTTCAAGCTCACAGCATCTTGCTTATCTTCATACAAGTAGTTCAATTCTAAATTATGCAAATACTTTTTAGCCCATTGTTGAGCTAAATATGAAACAGTAGATTCTTTTTCTAGTTGTAGTAAACCATTGGAATTACTATCTGAATTGTCGTTCATCTCCATATATTAATAATGTCGATATAGCGTATAAACACCCTGTTTATTAATGTACTTATTGTATATGTTTTACCGCTTGTTTCTATGGCTTTATTGAAACTTTAACGAAAATCTACTGAAAGTTAGAGTTGGATTTTTGTAAAATCTTTAATAAGAAATAGTAAAAAAATTACATTTAATTATGTAGATAGCAAAAACATCCATAAGATCGAAAAAATAACAATCAGAAAAAATATGATTTTATAAACCATATTAAGTTTGGATTTATATTAGTTGTAAAACATTTTAAGTCTATTTTTATACTTTATTTTTCTCAAAAAATGGATTAAACAGTTACTGTAAATAGCTAATTTGTAAATATTGTTACTTGTTTTCTCAAGTGTTTTATGGAAGAATAGTTAATTTTATATACAGAGAGTTTAAAAAAAGCAAAATACACCTTAATATTAAGTAAAACAATGAAAATTTTAGACGTATTCAAGTAAATAGTAAATTTTGTTTAAGTTGCGATTCTTAATAATTAATTTTTAAAATGTTTAAATAATAAACTTTCAGACAACAAGCAAAATAGAATACACAACCATGTAAAGTAGGTTGAACGCTCAAGACACCTTACAATTCAGCAAAATTCTTGTAAGGTGAAGATTTCCCGTTCATCTAATACCAATTTGAAAAAAGAATGCGACAGATAGACTTACATAACCTTATGCACAAAGAGTTTCCCAATCCAAAATCTATAGACGCACGAAGTGCGGCTACCTTTGGTAGGTGCGTTAGCGACAGGCGTGCAAGTAGACAGGGAGTGTCTACTCGACAGAGTAATCTAAAATCCAAAAATCCAAAATTGTATAAGTTGGAAAGATTGGAGATATTAATTTTGAATCAGTTTGGTTATGTCAAGATTAGGGCTGCTACATAAGTGTTAAATAAGCCCATTAATTGCTCACAGCTATTCATTATGATTGAGCAAGACAAAACTTGTGTTTTGAAGCACAAAGCTACATGTTCAGTTTGCTATTCAAATTGCAGTTGCGGCATCAGCTGGAGAGTACCAATGCCTAAGTCTTTAGGTGAAAGCGATCGCGCCTCAAATAAAGCCATCATATCTCGCAACTGAGGATTACCACGAGCTGCGCCAGTCAGTCCTTTGGCAATAATTAAACCGCAATAGCCTTTGGTATTTTTACAGCGTTGATTCCATTTTTTTCTGGCTTCAACGTGAGTGGGGTCATCATCTAAAAATTCACCAAACAAAAACAATTCCCCATTTTGAGTTTGTAGTAAACCCAAATCATAGCGATCGCCACCAAAAGGATCTGCACCAGGATTAAAACAAATAGCTTTGAGACCTCCAGCTTTTTCTATATTTTCAATTACGGTCTTAGCCTTGGGACGGGAAGTTTGAATTAAAATTACTGGCAGACCATCACCTACTGGCTCAATTTCCCCTGCTTGATGGTAACTAACTCCTTGACGTAAGTACTCCAACATTTCCCAAGACACCACACCTAAACTAAGGAAAGAGTCTTCTGGGATTAAGTCATCTCGCAATGACCTAAACATCGGCGTAGAATCCGATTCGATGTCCTCCTCGTCTTCTTCATCCTCGTAGCCTGCCATTTCCTCTAACTCTGCTGCCAACTCCGGCATACTAGAAACAGTAATAGATACTGATTTGTTTTGTTCTTCACAAGAATCTGGTAGGGAAATGCGATAGCGACGACTCAAAGCAGGAAAAGAATCCCTATCCAATTGACGACGGTGATCGCGAATAAAACGGTTGAGGCTTTCTAGGGCAACATATACTATCAGTGCCTCTTCATCGTATAAAACTGAGCGTAGACCCTCTAGAGGATGAATATTGCCAAAGGTGGGTTCAATTTCAGACAATGGTAGTTCTGCTAAATCTTCAAATTCTTCCTCTTCATCTGTTTCGTCAGCATGTTCAAAAGTCAAAAATAGACAATCTTGTTTCAGGAAAGCTTCTTCTAAATGCCCTTGTGATTCGTCTTCTCTTAAAATTGTGGCGCGAAAATGCTTCAGTGAATCTTCGGAACGATACAAAAGTATGCCATATTCCATCCCCAGCATCCCCATCATTGAGGCGTAGAGTGTACCAACATCCCACTTATTGATCTCTATTGACAAAATTTGCTGTTCTTCTAACAATTCCCAAGGAGCAGCTTGCCAAATTGCTAATGCTTTTTCTCGCAAAGCTTTTGCATACTGCGGAGGTAATTCGGGAACTTGAGAGTCGAGAATTTCGGCAAACCCACGAAACAGTTCATCAATCAGAGGTAAATCAGGTGAGTAATCAATAGCAATATCTAAATCTTGCAATACTCCACGTAAGTAGAATTGTATTTCTCGGTCTCTGACCACAATTCTTTGGGGACGAGCAGGTTTAGCAGGACTATGGGGATTTTCCATTGCTCGCATCAAAGTCCGAACAATAGCTTCTGGCCCACTTTCTGGAGGTACTACGTCCATTCCCCGTACGATACCTTGTGTACCATCCACCCAAAGAATACATTCGCCTTTAGTCTCGGAGTCTGATAGCTGGGTTGGTGATGACAATGGACGACGATCGCCCTCCCATAAAGAAGGAATTTGAGTTAATTTCCGCAAACGACGGCTGGTAGAGCGATTAAAACTTGTCATAGAGTAAGTGGATCAAAACAAGCGATTTGCAATTAGACTTTTAAGTTAGGGCTAGCCTCCGATGAAAACTCTTTTAGCTTTTTAATTAAGAGTAATCGTGATTGTGGGCTGCCAAAGGTCGAAACTCCAAAAATAGCGAATCTCTAAAACACATTGAATCTCTCAATTCTAGAATAAAAATCTTTGCTTGCTTTTGACGGAGTCTTTACAATTTGGCAACCTGGAACATCAATATCGCTAAAATGGATAAACAAAGTTATTTACAGACGTGTGGTTGGAAAGCGTTTGTGAAAATTTTCGGGGCTACCCAATGACGAAACTTTTGGGTTAAAGGTTCCCGCTTTGCTTGTATAGGGTAATCGATAACCGCACAAGGAGTTAAAAAAGCAGATGACACAGGCAACTCAGTCTTCACAACGGGGAATTCAGTTAAGCGAAACTGCATTGCGGCAAGTGAAATTGTTGCAGGAAAAACAAGTTGGTAAAGACTTGTGCTTGCGAGTGGGAGTACGTCAAGGCGGTTGCTCCGGAATGTCTTACTTGATGGACTTTGAAGACCCCAGCAAGATTACACCAAATGATGATGTTTTTGATTATGACGGCTTCAAAATAGTTTGCGATCGCAAAAGCTTATTATATCTCTATGGGTTAATGCTTGATTATAGCGATGCCATGATCGGCGGTGGCTTTCAATTCACTAACCCCAATGCCAGCCAAACCTGTGGTTGTGGGAAGTCATTTGGGGTTTAGTCAAGTGTCAAGTGTCCATTGTCAAATGTTCAGAGTTGTAAAAACGCCTCAAACAGCGCGTCTATACATTTAGTTTATTGATCATTGACAATTGACCACTGACCATTGACCATTGACAATTGACCATTGACAATTGACCAATGACTAACACAGTTGAATCCCTGTTTGATACAGGTTTAGAACGCTATAAAGCTGGGGAATCAGCAGAGACTTTGATTCCTATTTTTAAAGAGGTTTGCGATCGCGCTCCCAAAAGTAGTGCTGCTTGGACTTGTTTAGCGTGGTTGTATTTGTTGGATAACAAACCCAACTCCGCTATTAAGGCTGCACAAAAAGCAGTAAAGTTAAATCCACAAGATGCACAAGCAAGGGTAAATCTCGCCCTTGGGATGTTGGAAACTAATCAAAAAGGCTTACGGCAACACATTGATGCTGCTAGTAAATTATTAACTCTTAGCCCCGAATGGCAAGAGGAAATTAAAGACAGCATTGAAGATGGTTTTAAAAGAAAACCAGATTGGCAGAGTTTGGCAAAAGTCAAAAATTGGCTATTTGAAAATTAGGAGTATTGTTGTTTGTTGGTTGTTGCTGGTTATTAGTTCCAAACAACCAACAAACAACCATTAATATTATTCACATTAAGCTATGAAAGCAAAATTTTTAAGTTGGCTTAACCTAATTTTGGTAGTGGATGTCTTTCTTGTTCTGTTTGGTTTTGGGTGGTTAGCGATCGCTGCGATCGGTAAAGCATCAGGGGTACCCTTGGGTTTAGATTTATGGTATAAACTCTGGCAACCTGTTTTCAACCCAGCAATTGGCATCCTCATGGGTGGTGCAATTCTCAGTGGTATCATCAATTGGATTTCACGCAAATTCCAATCTAGTTAGTGCATACTAGTAGTCTGGCAAGTCAACTTTGCTAGGTTTGTAGTGTAGACGCTCGTAAGAGCGGCTACTTTCAGAAGCCACTTTGTGTCTACCCGCAGGGTGGACTTTAGTCCTCATTTAAGCACCAAGCGTGCTTACTACGAACTCCTTTAGCCTTTTATTGCTGTAACTTCTCTGCAAGGGGATAAAAGCAGGAGTATTCCAAATTTTTCAAAATACGAAAATTTATATAGCGAAAAAAATTGTAGAGACGTTGCATTGCAACATCTCTACAAATCAAGAAAGCAGATCAATAACCTTAACTGAACCCTATAACTGCTTCACCTCAGAAACCAACTTCGCCACCATATCTTTGGCACTACCAAAAAGCATTGTGGTTTTATTTTTGTAGAACAACTCATTATCTACGCCAGCAAAACCTGCACTCATCCCCCGCTTGATCACAATTGTTTGCTTCGCCCGGTCTACTTCCAAAATCGGCATTCCGTAAATTGGGCTGTTGGTATCGCTGCGTGCAGCTGGATTTACCACATCATTTGCCCCAATTACCAGCGCTACATCTGTTTGCTCAAACTGGGGATTGATATCTTCCATATCGTGCAGTTGCTCATAAGGAACGTTGGCTTCTGCTAGCAAGACGTTCATATGTCCGGGCATTCTGCCAGCTACAGGGTGAATGGCATACTTAACATCAACACCCATACGTTCAAGTTGATCTGCCAATTCGCGTACACTATGCTGTGCTTGCGCTACCGCCATTCCATAACCAGGAACAATCACTACAGAACGGGCATAACCCAGCATCATCGCGCCTTCTTCTGGATCAATACTGCGGACGGCTTGATCAGTTTTAGCACCACCAGCTGCACCGACGCTTGCACCTCCACTGCTGCCAAAAGCATCAAACAAAACGCTGATCAAAGAGCGATTCATCGCTTTACACATAATTTCGGTGAGGATAATCCCAGATGCTCCCACCAATGCACCAGCGATGATCAGCATGTTGTTCATCACCACAAAACCAGCAGCAGCCGCAGCTAAACCAGAAAAAGAGTTTAACAGCGAAATTACCACTGGCATATCACCGCCACCAATGGGAATGACAAACATCACACCCAAGATTAGGGAAACTACAACAATTCCCAAAAATGCAGGTAGATTGTGTGGTTGCATGAGTAGAAAACCACTACCCACTACATAGGAACCCAACAACAAAGCGTTGAATGGTTGCTGCAAGGGAAATGTAATTGGCGAACCACTCATAATCCCTTGCAGTTTGGCAAAGGCAATCATACTACCCGTGAAGGTGACGCCACCAATTAACACATCCAATAACATAGAAATGTTGGCATCCAGGGGTACTGTCTGGGCATGTTGTAGCAAGCGCCAAAATTCTGCAACTGCCACAAGGGCAGAAGCAGAACCGCCTAAACCGTTGAGCAAACCCACCATTTGTGGCATGTCTGTCATTTGGACTTTATAGGCTGCGATCGCACCGAGTACCGATCCAATTGCCAATCCCACCAAAATCATCTCGTAGTTCAACACATGCTGATCCAGCAATGTTGCCACAATTGCTAACAACATTCCCACAGCCGCGACAACATTACCTTTTCGTGCTGTCGCAGGTGAACCCAGTTGCTTCAAACCCAAAATAAATAAAGACGCAGCGACTAAATAGGTCAGTTGAATCCCAGTCGGAAGAAAATCAGTCATAAATTAAGTGCGGTAATTGGTAATTGGTAATTGGTAATTGGTAATTGGTAATTGGTAATTTTCTTTCCCATTACCTATTACCTATTACCCATTTGCCTTCTTCTTAAACATTTGCAACATCCGATCTGTGACGAGGAAACCACCCACCACGTTGATAGTTGCTAGTACAACGGCGATCAAACCGAGAATGACTGATACATTCCACTCTCTGGCACCGGAAGCAACAATTGCTCCTAATACAGCAATTCCAGAAATCGCGTTTGAGCCTGACATCAAGGGCGTATGCAAAGTTGGCGGTACTTTGTTGATCACTTCAAATCCGGTAAACGATGCCAAGACAAATACAAACAAAGCTGCAATTAATGCTTCTGTCATCTTGAAAAATCCTTGAAGATTGGGGAAAGGGGATCGGGGAAGGTGGGGCCCCCTCTGGGGATAAGGGGCAACGGGGATCGGGGATTGGGGACACGGAGGACAAGGAAGCCCTTCGCAGGGAGCAGGGAGACGCACTAGACGCGGAGAAAAAAACCAATCAATGCTCAACGCCTGATCCCCGCTCCCCGATCCCTAACTGACTGCTGAACTTATAGCTTGCAACGCTTCTTTAATTCGTGCAGAGCGAATTTCACCGGCGTGGGTAATACAAGCTGCATCAACAATGTCGTCGGCAAAGTTGATTTCTACAGCTTTATCTTTGATGAGTAGTTGCATTAAAGATGTCAAGTTCTTTGCATACAACTGACTGGCGTGGACTGGTTGAGAAGATGGTAAATTAATTGGGCCGATGACGGTGACGCCGTGAGCAACAATGTCTCTACCAGGATCAGTGCAAGCGCAGTTACCACCTTGTTCGGCGGCGATATCTACAATTACTGAACCTGGTTTCATCTGCTTAACCATATCTTCTGTGACTAGAAGAGGGGCTTTTTTGCCAGGAACTTGAGCTGTGGTGATGACTACATCAGCATTTTTGATGTGTTCGGTGACAAGTTCTTGGGTGCGCTTTTTGCTGTCTTCGGAAATTTCTTTGGCGTAACCACCAGCGGCTGTTGTTTCTTCGTCTAATTTAACTTCTACAAATTTTGCTCCCAGACTTTGCACTTCTTCTTTGACGGCGGGACGAATATCAAAAGCTTCTACCACTGCTCCCAGACGTCTGGCGGTGGCGATCGCTTGCAAGCCAGCAACACCAGCACCCATAATAAATATTTTGGCGGGGGCGATCGTACCAGCAGCAGTTGTCAGCATGGGGAAATATTTTGGTAGTGCTGCGGCGGCGATGAGTACGGCTTTGTAACCTGCGATTGATGCTTGTGATGATAAAGCATCCATACTCTGCGCCCTAGTAGTACGGGGAATCATCTCTATACTCAAGGCTGTGACTTTGCGATTTGCCAGTTTCTGAGCTATGACTGGATTTCCTAAAGGATTGAGAAAGCTAATTAGTACAGCCCCTTCTTTGAGTAAGTCTATTTCTGAGCGCCCGTCTTCTCGCTCTTGTGGCGGGCTAACTTTGAGGAGAATGTCTGCTTCTGACCATAATTTGTTAGTATCGGCAATTATTGTGGCTCCAGCAGCTTCGTAAGCAGCATCATTAAAGAATGCTCGTTCACCAGCATCAGTTTCTATCCAAACCTCTAAACCTTGTTTAACCAACCGCGCTACGATGTCGGGAACTAATGCCACACGACGTTCACACACTTCAATTTCTTTAGCAACTGCTATTCTCATGTAATCTCCTTGAGATTAAATACTTATTTCTGATGCAAGTTGTGAAACTTTTGCAATGAGTATTTAGACGTACTCTTAACTTTGGGGTGGGGCTATCAGCTATTGGCTTTTCTTAATTTAGTTACCTTTACGCTTTCCCACTCTGGCTATCTAGACAAAGCCTAACTGTGCCGTTCTCTGGATGTTGCAATTACATATACTTGCATTTATAGGTTATTTATTGCACATCCTATGCTGATCCCCAGCTTTTACATCTATGTCTTCAAATTCTTTTAGGGATTGCAAAATATTGTTGTGTCTTGTTTACATAGTGCAATATCGATTCATTTCTCACCAAATAATTCCTCACATGATTAGAAATTTTTTCTGCTGTGAGTAATGCTTACTGCCACCAATCTAGCTTAAGTTTGCTGGCGATCGCTCTATTAAATCGCATAATTTTTATAACAAAAATCTTAATTTTAGATAAACTTGTACATATTTAGAAATATAAGTTGACTTTAATGACTTTTTGATCGCTGGTAAAACTATCAGCAAACAAGTAATGATTAAAACTTTCTATATCTCAGAATATCGCTAGACTTTCAGTAGAGTTTTTTGTAAATTAAAATACTATTTTCAAAGTAGGGATTTTCCTAAATCTAGACAGGACGGCACTTTTGTTGAGGATTTGACGTCTAAAATCTAAATAAAGTCAGTAGTAAAGTTTAGTTGTGAACCTTTACTCCCAGTTACTGAAACATCACCTTTATTTATGCCACAGGAGCTTGACTATGCGACGTTTATTTTCTGCCTTAGCGGTGACTGGCTTGTTACTGACAGGTTTACCAGCAATGAGTTGGGCGCAGAGTTTGCCAGGTTTTACGCTGTTTAGCGGTGTCAAAAGTGAAAATCAATTGCCTTTCCGATTGGACTTTGGTGGACAAACCAATGCTTGGGACAGGTACCGTTTAAAAATCCCCGCTAAAAAGATGAAATTCGCCGCTTCCCAATTTGTTGTTAACTATCCCAATTACTACAAAGGAACCATAGATCCCAAGAAAATTGAAGTCCGCGTCAAAGACAAAAAAGTCCCACTGTCTGATGTGCAATGGGATAGAGAAAATCGCGTGATTCAAATTTACCCTCAAGAAGCCATCCCAGCAGGTAGCAATGTTGAAATAGTGTTATCAAATGTCAAAAATCCAGCTTTTGGAGGCATTTTCTATTGGAACTGCTCGATTCAAACTCCTGGTGATGTCCCATTAGCGCGTTATTTGGGAACTTGGATTCTTAGTATTAGTTAGTGAATGTTTAGGGGTGTGTGGGTTTAGGGGAGTAAGGGTGTAGGAAGAAGATGTTGTATCCCTACATCCGACACGGTACAGCCCCCCTACTTGTAATATGTATTCCCCTACACCCCTATACCCTTACCCCTCTATACCCCTATTTCTTGACAAAAAAGTGATACGATTATAGATTGTGGCTTTTTATAAAATTTTGCCGAAGAGGATAAAGGTATGCGGAGAACTTTAGAAGGAACAAACCGAAAGAGGAAGAGAACATCTGGTTTTCGTGCCAGAATGCGAACACCAGATGGTAGAAACGTAATTCAAGCTAGAAGAAAAAGAGGACGTTATCGCCTAAGCGTATAGGCTAAGGAAACTTAGACAGCAGTTGTGGCTTTGCCCAAAGCAAATCGGCTTAAATCCCGAAAAGACTTTCAGGCAGTTTTCCGGGAAGGTACTCGCCGTCATGGTTCTTATTTCACCTTGAGAGCCTTACGGCCATCATCTATGAAAAAACCTTCTCCTGATACTGCCCAAACTAATGTAAAACTAACAAACTCGGTGCTTTTTCCAGTCAAAATTGGTATTTCGATTAGCACCAAAGTCAGTAAACGAGCAGTAATTCGTAACCGCCTCAAGCGGCAAATATCGGCAGCTTTGCATAAATTGTTGCCTCAATTGTCACCAGGATGGCGGTTAGTTGTAGTTGTAAAACCAACGGCCGCAGAATCTAAGTGCGTAACCCAACAATTTCTGCAAGAATTAGAGCAGTTGTTGGCACAAGCTGAGGTATTAAATGGGCATTCGTGAAGAAGTTTATTTTGAAGGTGGCCCCCATATCGGGGATTTAATAATCAACATACTTATTGGCTTGACGATTGTAGGTTTACCGTTGACGGTAGGAGCAATTGTAAGAGCATTGTGGCTGCGTTATAGGATCACCGATCGCCGAGTTTCTGTAACTGGTGGTTGGATGGGACGCGATCGCAGCGACGTTATTTACTCAGAAGTTGTCAAAATCGTCAAAGTTCCCCGTGGTATTGGCATATGGGGAGATATGGTATTAACCCTCAAAGATGGTAGTCGTCTAGAACTACGGGCTGTTCCTAAGTTCCGGGAGATTTATGACTACATCACTGAACGAGTCACCGCCAAAAATCCCAATTTTAATGTTACTGCGAAAAAATAATGGGAATTGGGCATTGGGGATCTCCAATCCCCAATGCCCAATTCCCAATGCCCAATTCCCAACAATGTGCGGCTATCCGTAGTTGAGTTACAGTCGCAGACAGATCCTGATTTTCGATAAATTATATTCAGTCAGCCGATTTTCAAATTTTGGTGATTAGTTGCTGCTTAATTGTTGATGATTGGTAGTTGATAGTTGGTAATTGTCAATAATTCTTCCAACCAACAACCAACAACCAACAACCAACCAACAATCAATATAAAATCGGTAGTTAATTTACATTACCTCAGGTTGAATTCAGAATAATGGATTTTGGTATCGGGTTTTTTTCAAACAACGTAATGTTGCCAATCATAGACTTGTTCTATAGTATTGTGCCGAGCTATGGATTGGCGATCGTTGCTTTGACGTTAATTATTCGTTTTGCACTATATCCTCTAAGTGCTGGTTCAATTCGCAACATGCGACGGATGCGAGTCGTCCAACCTTTGATGCAAAAGCGGATGCAAGAAATTAAAGAACGTTTTAAAGATGATCCGCAAAAGCAGCAAGAAGAAATGATGAATGTCCAAAAGGAATTTGGTAATCCTTTAGCTGGATGTTTACCATTACTGTTGCAAATGCCAGTGTTATTAGCACTATTTGCGACCTTGCGGGGTTCGCCTTTTGCTGGTGTTAACTATACTGTTAACTTGCAAGTTCTTCCTGCTGAACAAATCGAAAGAATTCAACCCCAAGCCTTTGTCACTCCTCCCCAAAACATCTATGTTGCTGATGGGGAACACCTTAAGGTAAGTGCCATTCTCCCTGGAGGTAGCAAATTAGCCGTAGGAGAACATACCAAGATTCAATATCAGACTCCTGAAGGTAAGCCATTTCAGGAGTTATTGGTAGAACACCCAGATACCAACTTAGTTCCCCAATGGAAAATTACCAAAGGGGAAGAAAGAATCACAATTGATGAGCAAGGTAATATCGAAGCCCTCCAGCCCGGAGATGTCACCATCACTGGAACGATTCCAGGGCTAGCAGCAGACAAAGGATTTTTGTTTATTGAGGCTTTAGGTAGAGTCGGAGCTACTGATCCGGATGGCACAATTCATTGGGATATTGTGGCGATGGTAGTATTGTTTGGTATTACTCTCTACGTCAGCCAAATCCTTTCGGGGCAGAATTCTAGTGGTGGGAATCCCCAACAGGATACAGTCAACAAAATCACTCCCGTAATCTTTTCCGGGATGTTTTTGTTCTTCCCCTTGCCGGCTGGGGTGTTGATGTATATGGTGATTGGTAATATTTTCCAAACTCTACAAACTTACATCCTTTCGCGTGAACCCCTGCCAGAGGAACTACAAAAAATTGTAGATACCCAAGAAAAGCAGACGGAAGCACAACAAAAAACATTACCGTTTGAGCCAAAAAGTTCTAAGAAAGTTGAACCAAAGAGTTCTAATGAACCAAAAAGTTCTAAGAAAGTTGAACCAAAGAGTTCTAAGAAAAAGGCTACAGGTTGATGATGACTGACTCTCCGATGGAAAGAGGGCAGCAGTGGTTAAAAACACTGCTGCAATTTACTGGGATAAATACTGAAATTAAAGGCAATTTAGAAGTAGCGAAGATTGCTGAGGGCGAGTCTCAAGAACCAGATAATTACTGGTTGACTATTGATCATATCAATATGACAGCAGAACAAATTCAGGTTTTGATTGGGCCTGATGGTGTAGTGCTAGATGCAATTCAGTATCTAGCAAATTCTACTCTCAACTTAAATCAACCTCATGAGGGACAAGCCTCATACACCGTGGAATTAAACGGTTATCGTATTAAGAGACAAGCAGAAATTCAAGCGATCGCTGAAGCTGCTGCTGAACAAGTGCGGGTAACAGCACAAGAAGTGGAAATAAAATCCCTCAGTTCGGCTGAACGTCGCCAAGTCCATACCTTTTTAAAAGAGTTTAGGGATCTAGAAACCTTCAGCCGGGGTAAAGAGCCACATCGTAATTTGGTTGTACGCTTGGCATTTCCTGAATAATCAAATTGTTGATGGTTGATGGTTGCTGGTTGATGGTTCCAAACAACTAACAACTAACAACCCAAAAAAGTTAGACTAAAGGAGTATTATCAGCTATTTTGCTGATAGAAAAGCTCATTTTCGGTGAGGATGTCTCACAAATCCTATGGACGCAATTTATATTCCGCAGCTAACCAAAGCGCCGGAGCGGACAGAGGAGATCCAGGTTAAAGAGTTTCTGTCTGGTTTGGATACCTTGACACCAGTTCGCGGGCGTGTTCGTGTGCAACATCAGGGTAATTACTTAGAATTATCTGGAAAAGCAGAAACAATTATTACTTGTACCTGCAACCGCTGCTTGCAAAACTACAATCATCGTTTAGTGGTTGATACCTCCGAAATCATCTGGTTAGACGAAGCCGCAGAGCAAGAAGTATCTTTACCCCTAGAACGGGAAATAGCTGTGGAAGATTTAGTAGAAACTTTATCACCCCACGGATATTTTGACCCTGGTGAATGGTTATATGAGCAAGTATGCCTAGCAATTCCTCAGCGCCAACTCTGTGATCAAAATTGTCCAGGTATTCAACCAAGTCATGATCAAGACTCTACTCGCGCTGTAGATCGTCGTTGGGCTTCTTTGGAAGCTTTGAAAAAGCAACTTCCATCTTAGTCATTGGTCATTGGTCATTGGTCATTAGTCATTAGTCATTAGTGATTTGGCTATTTCTTCGTTCCCAGTCTCTGGCTGGGAATAATTTTTGGGAGGCTCTGTTATACGATTTTGGATTTTGGATTACTCTCCCTTGAAGCCACCCATAGACGCCTTGCGGCTACCTACGGGAGCCACTCCGTGTCTACCCGTTAGGGTAGGGCGTCTATGGGTTTTGGATTGGGAAACTGTTTGTGCATAAGAGTTTTGTAAATCTATCTGTCGCATTCTTGTTTCAAATTGGTATTACTTGAAGTGAAACAGAAGCGATCGCTTTTGATATATTCACTTTATATAGAGAAAAAAAAGATAAATAAAGATCAAAACAGTTGTGAAGAGGAGTACAAACCTTAAAAATGAAAGAACTACATCAAATAACAACTCACTAATAACATCCAAAATATCATGAGCTTTCGTGAAGAGTTCAAACTACTGCTCCGCGCTCGCTATCCGCTCATCTATATTCCCACCTACGAGGAAGAACGTTTAGAAGGCGCAATTCGGGAAGAAGCAGCAAATCAGGGTAATCGTCCGGTTTACACTTGGGATTTTGTCGATGGGTATCAAGGAAACCCCAATGATCAAGGTTTTGGGCGACGTAATCCTTTGCAAGCTTTAGAATTTGTCGAAAAAATTCCCGCCACAGCACCGGGAGTATTTATCCTGCGGGACTATCATCGTTTTTTAGACGATGTGGCTATTTCTCGCAAACTCCGCAATTTAGCGAGACTCCTCAAGTCACAACCAAAAAATATCATCCTGTTGTCGCCGAGAGTTGCGATTCCAGATGATTTAACCGAAGTTTTGACAGTTGTAGAGTTCCCTTTACCCAGCGCCGCCGAAATTCGCTCAGAAGTAGAACGCTTGTTAATCGCTACTGGTCATTCTCCCTCCAGCAAATTTTTAGATGACTTGGTGCGCTCTTGTCAAGGGCTATCAATGGAAAGGATACGCCGGGTATTAGCAAAAGCGATCGCCACTCACGGTGAATTACAACCGGAAGATGTGGATCTGGTTTTAGAAGAAAAACGCCAAACTATCCGCCAAACCCAGATTCTCGATTTTATCCCCGCAACCGAGCAAATTTCTGACATCGGCGGATTGGATAATCTCAAAGATTGGTTACTGCGTCGGGGAGGTGCGTTTACAGAACGAGCGAGACAGTACGGATTACCGCACCCGCGTGGTTTGCTGTTAGTAGGTATCCAGGGAACTGGTAAATCATTAACAGCCAAAGCGATCGCTCATCATTGGCACTTACCTCTACTGCGCTTGGATGTGGGACGATTATTTGCAGGTTTAGTGGGTGAATCAGAATCCCGCACACGCCAAATGATCCAAGTAGCCGAAGCCCTCGCCCCTTGTGTATTGTGGATAGACGAGATCGATAAAGCCTTTTCGGGACTAGGTAGCAAAGGTGATGCGGGAACAACTAGCCGTGTTTTCGGTACATTTATTACCTGGTTAGCCGAGAAAACCTCACCCGTATTTGTAGTTTCTACCGCTAACGATATCCAAGCCCTACCGCCAGAAATGCTAAGAAAAGGGCGATTTGATGAAATTTTCTTCGTTGGTTTACCTACCCAGGAAGAAAGAAAAGCTATTTTCAATGTGCATTTATCAAGACTACGGGCCCATAACATTAAAAGTTATGATATCGACAGGTTGGCGTATGAAACACCCGATTTTTCTGGTGCAGAAATTGAACAAACTTTAATTGAAGCCATGCACATCGGTTTTAGCCAAAACCGCGACTTTACTACCGATGACATTTTAGAAGCTGCCAGCCAAATCATACCCTTAGCCCGCACCGCCACCGAACAAATTCAACAACTACAAGAATGGGCCGCAGCTGGGAGGGCGCGTTTAGCATCTAAACACAGTCCTTTGAGCGATCGCATCCAACGCCAGTTAAAATAGCTAGTTGTGGTTTGGTTAGTAGGTAGTTGGACAAAATTAAATTCATTCGTGGAGATAGGGAACAGAAAAACAATGTGTGTAATTAATTCTGTCTAAGTACTTATTTAGTGGTTAGTTGTTAGTGGTTAGTGTTATTTGTTAGTGGATGATAGTTAACCACTATTCCCGATCCCTGATCCCCGATCCCCCAAAAACAACACGAAAAATACATTTATTTATGCCGAAGTTCTAAATTATGGTGATTCAAGTATTTAAATATATATTCGGGTTTATATTAGCGATCGCGATTTTAATTGGTGGCGGGTTTGCTATGGCGCTGTATTTTATGAATCGAGTTTCTGCACCTCCGCCTAAACCAATTTATGCCAATGATCAACCTCTGGTGAAGACACAAGCACCAAAATCTCAAACATCAAAAACGAATCAAGTCTCTTTAGAAAAATCTTCATCAACTCCCGATGCTCAAAAAACTCCCAAAGAAACGCCTAAGCCAGAGGAATCACCAGAAGCACTACCACCAGGAGCATATAAAGCGCGTGTAACCTGGAAACAGGGCTTACGTCTGCGAAAAGAACCAACTCCCGACGCTGAACGTGTTGGAGGAGCTGCTTTTAATCAAAAAGTCATAGTTTTAGAAGAAAGCAGCGATAACGATTGGCAAAAAATTCGTTTAGAAAATAGTGATCAAGAAGGTTGGGTAAAATCGGGTAATGTCGCGAAAATTGACGAACAAGATGATACTCAAACAACAGACGACACAGAACAACAATAGAGAGTTTACTGCTTAATTGCATTAATTATGATGGGTAAATGCGTTTGTAGTTAGGACTTTAGTCCTACAATATTCAAGCACTAAAGTGCTTACTACAAACTCTAATTAAATTTTGCCTTAAGTTTTATTTACTTTGTAAGCAAAAGTAAAGCTTAATTGCGATATTTATTAAAAGGTCAAAATCCCAAAAACCGGATGTTACTTTGAGGGAGATATATACAGCTTGAATTGAATCAATTCATCCTCAAAGATCAAAGATAAAATTATGTATAATCGCAATTCCAAATCTGACTTAGTTACTGCTGCTGTTACTGCTGCTTTGGGTGCTGGTGTAGTTACATCCTTTGCAGTCAGTCAAGGACAAAACCCTCTCCATGCTTTGGCAATTACTGGTTTAGCAGTACTGATTGCATTAGTTTGGGATTACTACCAGAAGCAATAATTTTCAGCAATAATTTTTGTCTATCAAGCAAAATCTACTAGCAAAAATATAACCTGTAGAGACGCTCCATTCTTATCAGTCATAAGTTATTAGTCAACACAGATAAACCTGATAACTGATAACTGACAACTGATAACTGTTGAAGCGTCTCTAGTTGTAGATTTTCATCGTCGCTTCGGATTGCTGCGTCGAACTTCGCGTTTTTCTTGTTCTTGAAGACGGCGATCGCGCCAATCGGCTAGCGTTAGATAACCAACTCCTCCGGTAACTACCACTAATAGCACCAGAGCAACCAAAGCCAAAATACTTAGGAGTGGACTTTCCACGATACCTCTACAATCCGTTACGACCCCAAACTACCATTGCAATTGACCAGGTGAAAACAGCCAGCAGTGAAACCCATCCTAGTGTCAAAATCTCCATAGTTCTACTTCTTAATTTATTTTACAAAACTACTCTAATATTTATAATACTGGGAATTGGTTGTTGGTTGGTCAATAGGCATTGGGCATGAATCAGTGATCAGTTATCAGTTATCAGTTATCAAATTAAACTGGTAACTGTTAACTGTCAACTGATAATTGAGAAATTGTCTCCCTTGTCCCCCTTCCCTTATCCCCCTTCCCCAGCTTGTGAATGAATAATACTTCAGATAATTTAATGGCAGAACGCCTAGAATCTATCAAGGTTGGGATTTTGGCAGCTTTGTGTTTACTCTCAGCTTTCCTGATCACTTCGTTGATTAACAATCTGGTTTTAGCAAAATATTTTCCTGAACTTCGCACTCTAGCAGTTGAACTCTTCAATTTACAGTTTCTGCTGAGTGGCGCAATAGCAAGTTTCTCTGGGTTGTTATTTGGCGCTACTTATCGTTATATCATCCGTCAAGATCAAAACCCGCACCTCAAGGCTGGTGGAGTGTTAGCTTTCGGTTTGGTACGAGGATTAGCCCAGATAGATGTTGGTGTTGCTTGTACTGGTGATGTGCTACCGTTTGTGATTTTGACTTTCGAGGGTGTGCTGTGGTTTGAAATCGCTGCGATCGCTCTTGATGTAGCTATCCAACAAGGTTGGGTTAAACCTTTTTTATCTAACTTTAATACACATAATTAGCTTATTGTCAATAATACTTAGAGAAAATTATAATTAGTAATTATAATTTAAAATATGACGGATAATTCCAATTAGGGTACAAGAAAGCGGATTTATCCGTGAAATTAGTAGGTGGGCGCTAAAAAACACAACTAGATTAAGAAATGTAAATCTCTTAAAAGCTTAATATTCAAAGCGTTTCTGATGTTTTACATAAGTTTATATAGTTCGGTTTAATTGTGCCTACCTACTTTAATCCAAAATCTAAAATCCAAAATCGGATGACTCAATATTTTCTCATAGTCGATATAGAGGCTACTTGCTCTAATGACAATAGTATTCCCAGGCATGAAACAGAAATCATCGAAATTGGTGCAGTGATGTTGAATGGCTCAACATGGCAAATTGACTCAGAATATCAGCAATTTATTCAACCTGTGAGAAATCCACAACTTACGGATTTTTGTACGGAATTAACTACTATTCGTCAGCAAGATGTAGATACTGCTGCGAAATTTCCAGAGGTGATTTCTTCTTTTAAAGAATGGATATATTCATTTCCTAATCATACTTTTTGTTCTTGGGGAGAGTACGATAAAAACCAGTTTCTCAGAGATTGTAAATTTCACAATGTCCCCTATCCTTTTAATTCAGAACATAGAAATATTAAAAAAGAATTTTCAGAATATTGTGGAACGTCACAAAAATTTGGCATGGCGCAAGCTCTGCAACATTTGGGGATAGAATTACAAGGCACACATCATCGTGGTATTGATGATGCACGAAATATTGCAGCTATATTTCGATATATGAATAAACAATAATAGTTCAAGACTTTTTTACTACCAAGACACAAAGATCATAATTTTTCATCCCATAGTATCAGTCTTTTGAACTCAACATCAGAACATAGATAGATGTAAATCCGATGTTTTAGTTTTTATATTGCAAATAGTTATTAATATTATAGGAGACAAAGTTTATGGGTTGGTTAAAAAGACTTTTTGGATTAGAAAAACCACAAAATGCTCAAGTAAATCCTGCTCCCCAAGCAGTACAACAACAACAGGCTGCTACACCTGCTGCTACTCAACAAATTTCTCCAGAACGGATGGGGTTGAATGGAGAATATGATCAGAGTGGTTTAGCAAAGCGTGTAGCATTAGCATTTGATCAAGATAATCAATTAGATGATATCGATACTCTTTGGGTTGCTCAAACTGGTAGCACTGTTGTATTAAAAGGTAAAGTCCCTAGCCAAGATATTCTCAACAAAATGGTTTCTGTGGCGCGAAATGTGAATGGGGCGACTGCTGTTGATATCAATCAAGTTACGATTGGCTAATTTGTAGTGGTGATCTGTCTAGTTTAAAATAAAGTTCGTAGTAAGGACTTTAGTCCTTATTTTTTAAGCACTAAAGTCCTTACTACAAACCCTTAATGGCTGGTTGAATATATGATGCTTGAGTGCTGTACGTGCAGCGTTCCGGCAGGGTAGCACTTACTAGGAACTGGACAATTTAAGGTTTTTGGGCTGAACTAATAGACCTCTTGCAAAAATATTTTTACCCCACCCTAACCCTCCCCGTAAACGGGGAGGGAACTAAATCTTTTCCCCGTTCATGAGGGGATTGAGGGGAGTTCATTCGACTTTTGCAAGAGGTCTAATATCTAGTACAGAGTTATTTTTATTTTGGCGATCGCGAGAGTGAATTAATCCAATCTAAAATTGCTTGGTTGATAATTTCTGGATTCTCATCGTGGGGACAATGACCGACATCTTCTAGACTTAGCAATTGTAAATTATCGTTATACTGAGCAAATTCATTCGCAAGTGCTGGTGGCACAAATTTATCTTTTTGTCCCCAAATCAACAACATGGGAATTGTTAAGTTAGGCAACATAGACTTGACACTCATGCCAAAATTGGCACTAATTGTTGCTTTAAATAAAGCACTAAAAGCACGCGCCGAACCTCTGTCTTGGGGGGGGCCTGCTAATATTTCTACTAGTTCATCGGTGATCGCTTCTGGATTAGCGTAGGCAAGAGCAGCCCAACGTCGTAGTATATTTGGTCGGCGAACAAAATAAAATAGGGGTTTCATTAATAATGGTGAAGCCACCATATTTTTAATTGTGGCAACAACAGGATGCAAAAAAGCAGGAATCGCTTCTTGCTCTAAAGATGGGTCTGGTAAACTCATCATTACCACACCCTGTACCATCTCTGGATAAGTAGCAGCCGCAGCTAAGGAAACCAGCGAACCGAGGGAGTTACCCACTAAAATTACAGGCTGACGGATAAATGTTTTCCAAAAGTCATATACTTGTTCTACCCAAAGCTGGATGTTATAATTGGCACACGCTTTTTCGGAAGCTCCAAAACCCAACATGTCTAGCGCGTAGACTGTATGCTGTTCTCCCAACACTTCTAAATTGTGTCGCCAATGTCCTATGGAAGCACCAAACCCATGCAGCAATATTAGGGGGGTTGAGTTATGGTGATTTTGGCTAGGGCGAATATAAGTATAGCGAGTTTGCCAACCCCGCCATACCCAATCTCTTTGATTCCCTACTCGTTGTTGCCAGTGAACTATACTGTTCACATTCGTCTCCCTGTTGATATTCCTATTTTCTAGCTTAATCGCTGTGTCTCCAGTTGTTGACAAGTTTCAATCCCTAATAGGGATTAATATGGATGAAACAGCACAAGCAATAACAGCTATGCAAAACCTCACTAGAATTACCCGTAACCCAGAAGTCATGGGTGGGAAACCCTGCATTAGAGGAATGCGTGTCACCGTTGGCACAATTGTTGGTTTAATGGCATCTGGACATAGTCCCAGCGATATTATCAAAGCATATCCTTACCTGGAAGAGGCAGATATTTACGAGGCACTTGCTTATGCAGCTTGGCGGGCTGAAGAAATTGAAGTACCCCTAAAAACTGCATGAAAATCCTAATAGATATGAATTTATCCCCAGATTGGGTTGTGGTTTTTGAAAGGTACAATATTGAATCTGTTCATTGGTCTAGTGTTGGTAATCCCCACGAACGGGATACAGTTATTATGGAGTGGGCAAAGGCTTATGGATACATCGTTTTTACTCATGATTTAGACTTTGGTTCTCTGCTAGCTGCAAGTCAAGCTGAAACACCAAGCGTAATTCAAGTTCGTACCCAAGATGTTTTACCTGTCAGCATAGAAAATCTTGTGATTTCTGCTTTACAACAATTTGAATGTGAATTAAAGTTAGGCGCTTTAGTTACTATTGATAAAGCACAATATCGGGTGCGAATTTTGCCAATTAGACGTGGATAATTAAATATAGATATCAGTCCTTAATAGGGATTAATGTTAGTTGCAACGTAGCCCAATCACTCATAATTTTTGATGAAGCTCGGTTTCAATCCCTAATAGGGATTAGTAAAAGTTGCAACAAGGGCGGCAGTATGTTCATGTAGTCGCGATCGCTCAATTGGTTTCAATCCCTAATAGGGATTAGTAAAAGTTGCAACTTGACGGACTTTGTCTGATCTGTCATCTTTTGAGTTTCAATCCCTAATAGGGATTAGTAAAAGTTGCAACTGCGGGACATCGTTGCAAGACGGGTGGGTTTTGGCGTTTCAATCCCTAATAGGGATTAGTAAAAGTTGCAACGCGTAAGCCAATGGGGCGATTGATTCAGCAAGTGTTTCAATCCCTAATAGGGATTAGTAAAAGTTGCAACCCTAATCCAAGATGCCTTGGCTCTCCCAACGACTGTTTCAATCCCTAATAGGGATTAGTAAAAGTTGCAACAATTTCGTTAAAGTTGTACAAGCTTTGCGCGTGGTTTCAATCCCTAATAGGGATTAGTAAAAGTTGCAACTTAAAGTGAATACAGAGTTGGGAGATATGAGCTTTGTTTCAATCCCTAATAGGGATTAGTAAAAGTTGCAACAGGAGCTTTTGTTTTGCAACGAGGGTCTTCCACGTGTTTCAATCCCTAATAGGGATTAGTAAAAGTTGCAACGATTCACTGGTAATACACCCTGCTTATTAATCAATGTTTCAATCCCTAATAGGGATTAGTAAAAGTTGCAACTTTAAGTATGGGCATCTCGTCCATAATCCCAAGTTTCAATCCCTAATAGGGATTAGTAAAAGTTGCAACACATGGCATTGAATAATTTGGATATGTCACGTAAATGTTTCAATCCCTAATAGGGATTAGTAAAAGTTGCAACGTAGTGAACACAATGTACAACAATATCTCTTGCATGTTTCAATCCCTAATAGGGATTAGTAAAAGTTGCAACCATGATTACCTCAAAAGCCAAATGTATCACCTCCTGTTTCAATCCCTAATAGGGATTAGTAAAAGTTGCAACACAACGAGCCAACCTACGAACCAACAATCAGCGTTTCAATCCCTAATAGGGATTAGTAAAAGTTGCAACGAATCAATATTTAATGCGATTGGTGCTGCTGTAGATCGTTTCAATCCCTAATAGGGATTAGTAAAAGTTGCAACCCGAGCCTATACCAGATGGGGTTGCTCCTGTTCTAGGTTTCAATCCCTAATAGGGATTAGTAAAAGTTGCAACTTGGGTAAATAGTAATCCATGTACCATTGAGCATATGGTTTCAATCCCTAATAGGGATTAGTAAAAGTTGCAACACGATACTAGGCCAGCGAAAAAAACTTCCAATCAGTTTCAATCCCTAATAGGGATTAGTAAAAGTTGCAACCTTAACGTTACAACCTGGATGGTATTGGCTAGCTGCAGTTTCAATCCCTAATAGGGATTAGTAAAAGTTGCAACCTTATTTTCTCTTTGTAATTCTGCAATCTGATTTTTTGTTTCAATCCCTAATAGGGATTAGTAAAAGTTGCAACGATAAATGCTTGACATATTATGGAATTAGTCTTAGTTTCAATCCCTAATAGGGATTAGTAAAAGTTGCAACTGCTCGGTTTAAAAGCCTTGCTGTATTTGGTTTTCAAGGTTCAATTCCGTCAATCTGTGGTTAATATAGCTTTTCAGACGTTGGAGTGTCAAGGTGATGTTTGTAAAAATAGACTCAAAAGCTTGACTAGTAAGCATTTCAGGATTTGCGTCAACCTCATTTTGGTGTGATCAGTTTCAAATGTAGAATTGGTAAGGCTTTGAGCCATAAAATTAGACTTCTGATCTCAAACACCTACAGGTTGACGCAAACACTAAGCAAAAAACACTGTAGTATCCATTGGCATTTCGCCGCCAATGCGCTCAATCTTACCCTGACAGCAAGCACAAAGAAAATAGAAGCGGATGCTGTCTTCATCAGCTTTAATGAGTTTTGCCAACCGCGCCCTCAGTTTAGCATACTGGGTTTCCGTCAGATTGCACTCAAATACAGAATACTGCATCCACTGTCCATAAGACTTGAGAACTTTGTGAATTTTGGTGCGACGCTTATCTTCCGGGATATCGTAACTGACAACAATAAACATGGGACAAGGGAGACACGGGGGACAAGGAGGACAAGGGAGACAAGGGAGAGAATAAACACCAATGACAAATGACAAATGACAAATAACAAATGACAATTGACCAAATTACTTCATTACCAATGGTGGATATTTTTCAATTTCGCCCATGAGGTATTTTGCAAGTAATCTTGCTTGTAATTCAAAGGATTCTTGATAAGTGTATTGCTTTTGCATGACGGGATGCTTAAATTTTGTTTGCTTCTTTTCTTGATAAAGTCGTAAAAATTTATGTAACCCTTCTTTAGTAAGAGAAACAGCATTACTAACTGGTTCAGCAATAAAATCTGTGGGTGAAAGAATACGGCGATTGATAGCATTTAAAACTACTGCATCGACAATTAGAGGACGAAATTCTTCCATTAAATCTAGTGCTAATGATGGTCTTCCATAACGCTCTGTATGTAGATATCCTAAATATGGATCGAAGCCAACAATATTAATTGCACTTTGGACATCATGACGTAATAATGCATAACCCAAACTCAACAAAGAGTTGGCGGGATCAGTAGGGGGACGACGGTTGCGAGTGTGGAATTGAAAATTCTCAACGCGAATTAGTTGATTAAAACAACCAAAATACGCCGCACTACCAGCACCTTCTAAACCTCGGATAGAATTAATAGATGTGGCTTGTTCAAGATTTGCGATCGCAGTTTCTAATTGATTGATTCCAGCATATAAATTAAGTTCTGTATATCGGCGTTGTGCTTGTAATAAACTTTGGCGATAGTTTTTTAACTTTCCTCTGACAAAACCTTTGCTAGCATGAATAGCTTGTGTTGATTCTCCCACAGCTTTCCACTGGGCAGAACGTAAGAAAATATTCTTACTCATTTCTGGTTCTAAGCGGGCTATATATTTACCATTATTTGTTAAGAAAGTCAGAGGAATTTTGTGATTAACTAACTCAGCAACAGTAGCAGGTGAAATACTTGCTCTTCCCAGAACTACCAAACCATCAATTTTGATTAAAGGCACATCTAAAATAGTTTTTTTCTCATGTTTAACATTGAGCCTTTCATCAACTTTACCAATAAATGCATCTTCCTGTGTGATATATACTGTACCCATGCTTGACTCCAAAATTAATTAGATAAATGAAAAATCCGATTTATTGTTATCCTCTCTAATTACCTATTGTCCTTCTTCATACCGCCTAATTTTTTCTGAAACTTGCGGTAAACATTGTTGATAAAAACTACAATTGTGACAACGTTTGCTATAGGTTGCTATTGGCATAATGCCCGTTGCTATGAGGTTTTGTACTGATTTAATAGTTGCGATCGCACTCTGTTTTAATTCTTCTGAAATCTCCACTAATTGACGTTGATGAGAGTGGGCATAATAAATATATCCAGTTGTGACTGGTTTTCCTGTCATCTCTTCTAAACACAAAGCTTGGGCGCATACTTGTAACTCATCGTTATCCCATTCACCTTTACGTCCTCGCTTATATTCCACGGGATACCATTCACCATTTTCTAATTCAATCAAATCTGATTTACCAATTAATTGATATTTATCAGACTTTAAATAAATTGCTCGCACTTGCCAAGTTTCTTCCCGATTTCCCTCTCCCAAAGTATGTACACGCTCATGTAAACTTGTACCTTCAATTGTGTATTGGTTATCAACAAATTCTTCTGCACAAAACATCCGCCAACAGCGATGCGGACAATAAGCATATTGATTTAATGCCGCAATCGGAATATATTCTGTATTGTTCATCGTGGTAAAAACAAAATATTGTCAATTAAATTCTGCGTGTTATACCCATACCCATTGTTGTTTTTCTTCCAACGCCGGCATATAAAGCAAAATCAGCTAAAGTATTAATTTGCTTAATTGTCATGGGTTCAATTTCTCCCAAAATTCGATAATTAACTTCTCCAATAATGCCAATAAACTTACTACGAGAATCAGCCAATATTTCAGTGTGAATATTAACAAAACTGGGAAAAATTGCATCAAGAGAAATATTGTCAACCTCAATTCCACTATATTTATTCCAACGCGCTAATAAAGAATTAAATACACATTCTCTAGTAGGTAAAGTAGTATCATATTTACCTTGACGGAAAGCGGTAGGTGTGGAGAAGGTAAGAGAAATTGTGCGATCGCTCTCTGACGCTTGCTCGTATAATTGTTGATAAGTACAAGCATTCGCCCAAGGTTGAGTAGATTGGGGAGTACCGAGAATACTAGTGATGTACAAATCTCCAGAACCTAAGTGCCAAGCATGTTCAGGATTAATATTTAGCCACAATGGCGTGAGTTGACTAAATAGGGTGTCATCTAACAGAGAAATCCGCCACCAACACGGAGTACCTGGAGTAATTGGTTTATTCTGTTCCCATTGCAAAATGTAATTTTTGTGGCTAAAATGTCCTCGCTTGCCACTACCATTACCTGTGTAACTTGTTTGTACTTGTAACGGAGAAAGAGTAAAAGCTTTATCGGCGGTGGAGTCGTGGAGTAAATCACCCAATTTTTTATCTACCGAACTCACAAGATTTAAAAATAGCGCGTGGTAATGTCTGCCAGTAAGATAATTAGGGTAAATCGGAGACTGGGGAATCAAATTGAGAACAAGACTGTGTGGCATGAGATGCTTTGAAATTAGGAGTAAATCATCAAAGGAGAAATATAGATGATTATTGACGATTATGATGCAGCAGTTGCCCTAACAGAAAAATTGCAAGAAACTTTACCAATTAAAGCACGAGCGGGGAAAGAGTTTCTCAAAACTTTGAAAGAACGAGGAGAGGTAGCAAATCCCAACAAAGAATTTGTGATTGAAAATGTGAAGTATTCTGGAGATATGGGTGGAATTATGTGTGTTTTAGCATCCAATCCAGAAGAAGAAGAACGTTATGTTGTCTCCATTACTCATCTCAATATTGATTCCAGTCATCCCCTCGCCACTGAGGTACAGAAATACCAACGCCAGCGCACCCGCAAATTGATGTTGGAACATCAAGGAGGTTTTAGTGCAGAGTTGCTGGCGCAAGCATCAGCGAAGAAAAGAAAACGTAGTTCGGGTTTTGGGAAGTGATTAATTTTTAAAACGATATGCCATTTGCACAGGAATTTTGAGTTCTTTGATATCCTCAAAATAGTAGTATTGTCCCTGCATTTGCACATTTTGAATTAGACTAACTGGAGGCATATTTACCACATCATAGCTAATCACTTGATTAGTAAACATGACATCCAAAGGATTTAAAGGATGAGTGCAAGTGAATATACCTTCAGTAAATTTGGGTTTTGGTAATTGTTGAACTGTAACTTCAGCTTTACTCATCCATTTACCCAAGCGAATCCATTTTGGTAACAAATCTTTGATGTCTTTTTGAGAAATCACAAAAAACTCAAATTGACTTTCGGGTGCAATTTCTTTGGCTCTACCAAAACTAGGAATGTTTTTTTGGGTTTTTTCCATCTCAACATGATAGTTATTATTTGCATATTTCCAAGTGTTGAGAATGGCAGTATAATTGAGCGATCGCGCTGGAGTAATGTAGATTCCCTGTTGATTTAGCGGCGTTAAATGTTCCTCATATTTAGGAACTTGTTCGGGACAAAAGTAGCGGTAGGAATCTTTTTCAGGAACAGTTGTTGAATATTTTTCGCTATCAACTAATCCTAGTGCATAACACAGGGCGTAATTGTGAATTACTGGCTCTGTTTCATAAAGTCTTCCGATTTCACGCGTGGCATGATATAAACTATCATGTAATTCGATTTGACAACGGTAAATAATTGCCATTGTTTTTACTCAACTGCTGCACTTGCTTTTTTACCTTTCTTAGCTTTATCAGAACTCTTAAAGATGTGTTTCTGTGCATAAGCAGATGACTCTAAATTCGCTTGAGTTAGTAATTCCTTGAGTTTATCTTCGTCACTAGTAATAGACTTGATTTCATTGACGAGAGGTAGAAAGCGATCACCAATATAATCAGTGTGGGAAATAAACTCTTGAGTCATGAGTTCAGTAATGGCTTTGTTTGCAGCATCACGAACATCATCTTCATTCAATGGATCGGGAGGCTGCATTTTTCCTGCAAAGCTCAATAAATCGTAAATTTTTTGAGTCAACCTTAGATTGCTGATAATTTCGCCATCCGCAAATATAACCCCAATTAATTCATTTCTGACTCTTCCGGTACGGGTGGTTTGTGCGCCATAGTGACGAGTTCTAATGATGTTATTGAAAACATACAAAAATCCGGCTTCAGTAGGATCTTTGAGTGTCACAATACTAGGGAAGAAAACTTGGGGTAAGATATGATCTTGGCTATTAATTCTACTGGTAACTTCCCCGTTTCTACTCATAGTTCCGTTCTCAAATGGTGCATTCAGGGTGAAGTTCAAGTGAGAGTCTTCAAAGGGAGTGATTGAATAAGCAGTGTCCACAACTACTTTTGATTTTTCAGAACCAGCATCACCAATTGCAAAACCATAGAGAATACAATCAGGAGTTGTTTTGCTAAAATCTACGTTGTAGTCGCACTTTTCCCAGTCACCAATTTTATAGTTACGCAGTAATTCTCGTCCGGTTAAACGTTCTGGTGTAGATTGTTTACGCTTAAACATTGCCAAGCGGCTAATGGGTTCTTTTTGTTCAATTCCCGCACGCACTTTGGCTTTATTTAATTCTCCGTCAGTCTGAAACAATGGGTAAGATTCGGTGATGCGAATTGTAATGAAATGTGCATATTTGCCCATTGGTTTTGCAGGGATTTCATTGTGGAAGAATTTAGCGTCAACGGTTTTCAGAAAGTTCATATTTTCTCCAAGAGTTAAGGTTAAACAAAAATACGGGATTTATTGTAGAGACGTGATATATCGCGTCTCCAGATATTTAAGCTGCATCTTCAACATCCAAATCAGGAATATCTTCGGGTTCTGCTTGGGAAATATTCTTGCGTTCTTCGTCGTCTGCGAGGCGATAAAGGTATTCACAGGTATCTCGAATCAGATTGAGTTGTGTACCTGCTAAACGTGCGCGATCGCTTTTAAAACTTCCCTCAAATATTTCTTTGACAAAATATCTAGCAAACTCATAAACTGCTTGACGTTCTTCTTCTGGAGTTAGTGCAGGTTTCCACTTTCCATCTACTAAAGTTAGGGTGGGTTTTCCTTCTGCTGCTTTTCGACGTACATTATTCATCAATTTCGATAAACGTGCTGCGACAATATCTGTTAAAGAATCAGTGTCACTCGCTATAGATTTATCAATTTTCAGAAGTACATCCGCAGCTTCATCAATGGGTTTAAGAATTGCATTGGCTTTGGCATATTGACTCTTAGAACGGTAAAACCGACGGTAGAGTTCTGTTAATTGACGTAATTGATTCACAGTTTTTCCTTCTGGTTCAAAGTAGTAGTAAAAATCTAAATACAAGCGCATTTTGGCGATAGATACTGACTCGATTTTGTCCTGTTTTCGTAACCATTTATTGAGGTAGTGAAAGACATAAAGCGGACTAGTTGCTAAATCCCGCGCCAAGTCTGCTAACTTACCCCAATCTGGATCGCCGTCTTTTTTCCGATTGACTTCTAGGTGAATTGAGTAAGCAGCAGTTAGTGTATTTAATGGTGAAAACTCTCCTGATTTACGAGGTAAGATACTATCTAAGCGATAATTATCTTTTTTAATCAGAGAATGAATCGCTTGATGTTCGCCATCTAATAACACCGTTTCTTCAAATTCTGCACCACTAATAAATGGTGGAACTGGTGACTCGGATGCAACAACTTTTACATCCATAACTAGTGGTAAGGTTAATGCTAGCCATGCAGGTGTTACCCAAGATTCGGTGTCTGTTGGTTCTCTTCCTGGGGGTAATCCTAAGAAGAAAAATGTTAGAGTTTCTTTTTCAGGAAAGCTGATTTTAAAAGTGCGATCGTCATCTGGTTGTAAATTCTCTTTAATCAGCAGTGTATCGACTTGCTGATAATTTTGAATGCTGAATTTTGCTATTTGTTTATCAGTGATGAAATGTTTTCGCAACTCAGCATCAAATCGCGTTCTTGCAAATTGATTGTAGGCTAATTGCAAGAATTTATTGGTTTCTGGTGTGAAAAAGTAGGTGGGATAAAGATAAAGATAGCGATATTTGCGACTTTCAAAATCTCCACCAATAGCATTAGTTTGATTCATCAAAATCTGTCTCAACATGATTTCAATTGACCAAATTGAGCAGATTTGCCGTTTCGCAGCCTGCGCGTTAAATAAAATCTGACGGTTGCTGTAAACTTGTGGTGCAAATAAAGTTGCTGACTCCATCTGTTCAGTGACAGTATAAGCAGAACTCGACATTGCACAAACGCTTTCTCTTCCTCTTCCCGTTATTTTTGCGGCATTGTAACGTTTTAATTCCAGTAAAAATGGTTCGGTTTCTGGTGCTAAAACTGCTCCTGTTGGTAATGATATTACACGGTTAACGTAGGTTTTTAAATCCTCCCAACCATCAGGAATATCTTGAAAATCTTTGATAATTGCCTCAATTAAACTTGCAGCATGATTTACCATTCCTCGCATAACTTCCAAGATTTCAGCAAAATATTTACCGGGATGCTTGTGTAAATACTGTGCTGCAAGATAGTACCAATCAAGCGGAACACCACCAGTTTTCTTTAGGGATTGAATTTGTCTGACTGCTGGTATTTCTTCTGATAATTCTAAGTATTCAGCTAGCTTTTGAGTTAAATCTAACTCTGGAGGTATTTTTCTTTTTGTTTTTGGTAATTCTTTTTGTGCTTCATGAACTCGTTCCCGCCAAGTACCCCAAATTCCCCGACACAAAATATCGCCAAATTCAGCCAAGCGGTCAATGCGAATGTCGTTGATAAATTGTAGATTTAAATTTTCAGGCAATTCGCCTTGAGTTTGATAGCTTTGTAAACTCTCACTTCGCTTCCCACTCGAAGCATTTTTTGCATCTGGAAGTAATCTGCAAGCTGCATCAATACTGACTTTCATTAATCCGACAACATCAAAGAATAGCCAGTAATAATCGGCAAACTTTAAACCTTTTCCATCACGGTTAAATCCAGTTTGTCTTTCGCCTAACTTCTCAGCACAAAGACTTTTGATTTTATCAACAACACTTTCAGGAATTGTATCAGTAGTGATGGTTGGTGCATTTGTATGTGCTAAGTAGACAACACCATCAGGAAGATAAAGCAATGGTGTATAAAATTCTTCTGGGTGTGCTTCAATTAATGAATTGTTAAGGATATTAGTAAGAACACCACGATTTTCTGAAAGAGAATGGTAGGTAAGTTTTAATTGATGGTTACTGAGTCTGCTAATTAGATTCGGTAAGCGACCAGTTTCTACATCTCTAGGATGTTTGATGACAGAAGCAAATAAATCAGATAGTGAAACTAGGTCGATTAAAACCTGCCGAATTCTACTATCTATCCTTTCATCATCTAAGGTTTTTAATCCACGAGTAGCCAGACCTAAATCGGAGTCGTGTTTAACACCAGAATTATTACTAATTTCTATGATATCGTCAATAAAATCTTGCCAATCATCACATAATAAATAATGCAAGCCAAAGTCTAGTATTTTTTTGGTGATGTATTCACGTCCTAAATTGGGTGCATCTTCTTTTTTAGGTGTGTCTAATTCCCAATCGCGATCGCTAAATTTACCTTCTTTGTCATTGGCAATCAACCAAGCTTGATAGTCTGGGAATTTTTCATAATCATGCAGTAGATAAGCAGTGATGAAAATACAAGCTTGTAAATCTTCACAATTTCGCTTGACAGGATTTGTTTCTTTTGCTGTTTGCAGTTTCCTTAAAATCCGATAAGTGGGAAACAAACCATTGAGTAAATGTGCAACTATCGATTGATCGCCTGCATTTCTTCTATCAACAGGTGGTTTACCTTCACAAGCACGTTTGGCATTAATTTTTGGAACTGTGACATCAAAGAACTTACCACCCTTTGCAGTTGCACCCGCTAACTGTTGAATGAGATTGGGTAAGACATATTCTGCAAACTTTTCTAAAATTGTATCTCCTTGATTATCTCTCGATTTTTTCACTGCTTGTTTGAACAAGCGTATTGTTAGCAGTTCTTTTTTTATCGGCGATTCATCATCGTCATCATCTGTGGAATCAAAATCTGGTACATCTTCCGCTTTCGGTAAATCGTCAAAATTATCTTCAAAATCTGTCATGAATCTTTTTCCTCTGATTCAAGTGGTTGATATTCTTGAACTTTCCCTTGCTGGATAATCCACAATTTTCCTGTGACATCTGCTGCTTCTAATCCAGCAATTAATGTCTCAATCGTTTCACGCCAGTCTGCAAATGTGTAACGTGGGGGTAGGCGAATAATTACAATTCCTGAATAGTCTGATGGATTATATTTCAAACGATTACCAAATCCTCTGTCGCACGTAACTAAACATCTACCCTCACTGCGACAAACTTCAATCAATTCCTCATCCGGTGCTGAACTTAAACCTTGTCCTGGTACAGTTGCAACATCGTGTCCCGCTAATCGCAACAAAGTTACAACACGTATGTCGATATTTTCATCTAGCTTTAACTTCATGCACTCGCTTCTTTTTTTTTGTCTAGAGGAAGTTCCACAAAAGCGCCTCGCGCCATTTCTGAACCATAAGCGATACAAGCAAGCACATCTTCGCGTTCGATACTTGGGTATGCTTCAAGAACTTCCTCAATTGTTGTACCGCTTGCAAGATAATCAAGAATCAGAGAAACCCAAATACGATGTCCGCGAATGCAAGGTTTACCGAAACAGATATTTGGATCAATGGAAATGCGAGAGAGTAAATCATTTCTAATCATTGGTGTTTCTCCAAATTTGTCGTAATTCTTCTAAACGAATCCATTGGTCGTTTTTCTTTACTTCGATGTATTCCCACCCATTAGCTGCACCACCGTTAACCTTTGCTGCTAGAGGACTTGGTTTATCAAATTCTTCACCGTTATAGACAATAGTTCCTTTGACGGAAATTTCTAGACCGTTAATATAGTCTCGCTGCAATTTTTTTGCCACTCCCCGCTTAAGCTTAACTCGCACAGACATTCCCTTCTTGGTGATACCTGCATCGAATAGTTGACTCAGCTTTACCTGTGAGTGTTCTGCATTCTCCTCTGACATCCTACTTTCAAAGATATCTAACTGCTTGACTGGAACTTTGATTTCACGTTGCAAATTCGCTGGTACACGTTCAAATTGCAAGTGCTTGGTCTTGAAAACCCAGTCTAGTAGCTGAGTGCGTAAATTTTGTGGCATCCGAGAGAAATCATCAGCGTCGAGGTGAATATGCATAGAAGTACTCCATGAGGTGTTTGTTGTCACTATTCTGCCACGCACCTTCCTAAAAATGCAATAGTTACTGTAGCATTTTGATTAAAAACTATTTTCAATCACGTGATTCGCCTTTTTCTTCTGAACAGGCACAATATCGTGTACCTTATATATAAGGAGAAAGGAACGCAGCGCAGTACTGCATAAGTAGAAATACCACATAATACCTCTTAGGGATTGAAACACTGTAGCCTTCTGATTTCGGGCAAAGCCCTTTCTCCACAATCTTTTTAACATATCCATCCTTCATCATCCTTGGGTTTCCAATGCCAGGTTAGGGTTTCTAACAACAACGCATCCTGTCCAAAGGCTATGGAATACCAGGAACCTCGATTTTCTGGTTCATTGGTGAGGGGGTAAACTTGAAAGTGCATTGGTAGTCTGAGGATAGCGCGTAAATAGTTGCGATCGCGATCCGAAATAAAGCACACTAATTTACGCCGACTTACTGCATCACTTATTTGTTGGATACCGTAACCGTGGGGTTGGCAAATCTCCAAATCTTTAAGAACTTGCACCTTACTGGTTTTCGCCAATTCACGGATATTTCCTGGATAGTAAAAATGCCAATCTTCCCGCACTTCTCGAAAATCTTTTAACTTCAAATAACACAAAGCCTTTTCAAATCTTTTGGTTGTTACTCCTGTTTTCTTCGCTTTTTCCATAAAGCTTTTCTCATCCCACAACTCAAAAATAAAGTTGCTGAGAATACCAGGAAGGTTATACATTTTAAACCTATCTGCTTCTGGTTCATCAGGATTAGTTAAATCGTAAATCGCACAATCTAATTGACTACTACCTCTAAAACTCCTCGCCTCATCAATAATTCTTGTTTTTCCTTCATTTTGACAGCGATAAAACTGTCCGTTCATTTGTTTGATACTAATTTCTAATGCTTTTTGAATATCTGTACCAAACTTTTTCGCCACATCGGGATATTTTTCTTTCATGTGCGGATTACCTTGCAGCTTAGAGTAAATGTAAGCTGACTGTATCCCACCCCATCGCTTCGGATATCTTTCAAATTCGTTTCTGTCTATCCACGAACTACGAATAGCGTTCGTAAAAGTTATTCGGTCATAAGTTTCACCCTCCTGTAATGGATGGGATTGATCTTCAAATAACCTCGCAACTAAAAAATTCGGAATTAATGCATAAGCTTGATAGGTTTCAAAACCTTCATGTCTGCCAATTCTGCCAAAACGCTGAATAAAATTACCCGCATCCGCAGCTTCAAAAACTAAGAAATTAATCTTAAAATCAACTCCAACGTCAATTGTCGAAGTTCCAAGGAGTAAATCAGCTTCTGCAACTGAATCTCTTTTTTTAGTTTCCCCTGTTAATCCCGTATTTTCTCTCACCTGCCATCGCGGTTCAAAAATAGCCTTAAACTTAGGCAATAATTTTTTCACTGCTGCAATCGAATTGAGAATAATTGCACCTTTACTGTTGGGATAGTCTTGGAAAAATTTCAAAATAACTTTTTCAGCATTTTCTTCTAGCCATTCGTAACTCGAACGCAAATTCGGTTCCAAGCTTTGGGGAAAAGTTAAATTTATTGGCTGACTAATCTGTCGCCAACCTTGATTTTCAGTATCACCATCAAATTTATATGCACCAACATCTACCGGGTTAATAATTTTTGGTGTTATTCCAGCTTTTTCTAGAAAGCCTTGTAATAATTTATTCGGTGTAGCAGACAGAAATAGAAACTTCTTTGGATGGTTTGCTGTATTTTTAATTAGCAGGATAGTATTAATTACACTCGCAATCTGTGGAGATGAAAAGATATGAAAC
Organism: Pelatocladus sp. BLCC-F211; assembly: GCF_041928655.1. Lineage (NCBI taxonomy): Bacteria > Bacillati > Cyanobacteriota > Cyanophyceae > Nostocales > Hapalosiphonaceae > Pelatocladus > Pelatocladus sp. BLCC-F211. The sequence continues at coordinate 49,360 of NZ_JBHFLM010000010.1, forward strand.
TCGTCGTAAATAAACAGTTTGTATCTCTCATCAATCCGGCGAAATAACCTATCTGGGTTATCTATCTTACCTCGCAGATAGTAGAAATTATGAATGTAGTGAAATAGGTCTGGGTTAGTTAAGAGTATTTCATACAAAGTCGAAATATTATCAAGTCCTTCCAGCTTAGAAGGTAACTTCCCTGTATCCACATAGTCTTCCAAAATCGCTGCTGTAAGGCGATGTATCTGCGGGTCATACTTTGGCTGAAACTGCGCTTTATACCCTTGCACCTGTTTTTCTTGATCTCGCGCCAGTTCATTTGTTGGGTACATTGCCAAAGTGTACGTACGATTATTCATCGCTGACAGAAAAGCCGCCAAACTCTTGCCATCACCAGTCATCGCCGTGTTGAAGATGACTTCAATATTTGGATCTTGTAGTGCTTTAAAAGTTTCGACTTGATGCCAAGAAAGCGACCAATTCCCAGGTAATTTCAAACCTTCAGGCGTTGACACAGTCTGGGAATATACAGGCTTAAGCGAAATACTGTAATTGGACATATCCTTAAAGAGTGTCCGTAAGTTGTTGTTAAATCCTATATTGGCACTCAAAATAGAGATTGACAAGATATGTCCATATAAAAGTGTCCGTATAAAAATGAGTCGAAAAGGTCAGTCGATAACACTGTCACTTGGCGATCGCGATAAAGCCGAATTAGAAAACCTAGCGCGGGAATTCGGTATGATGTGGGGCGATCGCCCAAACATCTCTAAACTAGTAGAAGCGATCGCTCGTCATCAGTTAACCATCGGTAAAAATCATGATTGGTCAGAAACACGCATCAGAGTGCTGGATCGAGCTATGCGTGCATTAACTGATATTGGTCAAAATGAGCAAGCACAAGAAATTGCTAAGTTGCTTCTTGAACGCAGTGAACTATCAATCCCACTGCGAACTGAAATAGAGCGTTTTTTAGAAAATTTACCCCCTCCTTGGCGTTTAGAGATCGACCGCTTCATCCTACGTCAACAACCATTTCAGCTTTCCTATCAAGACGCAGCACAGCGAGTATGGAACTTTACTGTTCGTTATGCTAAAGTTACACCCCACGAAAAGCGTCAATATCTTGATTGCTGGTGCGAAGAGACACAAGGAAATTTGGATGTAGAAGAGTTAAGAAATAATTGGAGTCTGCGTTTAGATAGAATCCAAGATGCTGCTATTATCGCAATTGCTGGTGAATGGCGATCGCACTTGGCACAAATTGAGGTAGAAATGCACTTGTTTAACGGTTTAGCCTTTGCTTACCAGGCTAAACCAGAAGACATATTAAATGAATGGCTACCAGATAAACAACGAGTGCGGCGAGTGATCAGACGTGTATCTAGTACCTTTTGGTTTATCCGCGAAGTCATGCAGTACGCACCAGACTGCGTGGTTGTGTCATCAGAAAACGTGCGATCGCTCATCCGTGAAAAGCTCCAAACCCTTTGTCAGCATTATGGTCTAAATTGAAAAAAGGGATCGGGGAAAGGGGGACAACTTCTCAGTTATCAGTTAACAATTAACAGTTACCAGGTTAATTTGATAACTGATAACTGATTCATGCCCAATGCCCCATTCCCAAATTATGATTTTGCATCTACCGTTACTAGTGAATATACTGAGGCGTTCACATATATAAGGTGTTAATAATACGATAGACAAATGCTAAAATAGTTAATAAATGCTGCGGATGTGTAATTTAGGTTAACTATTGGATAGAAATTCTTTCAGAATGAGTAGAATGACAGAATAGGTACAATTGTCCAAAGAATATCCTATGGATTAGCTACCTTAGATTGTAGACCTTGAATTTGAGTCCTCAGATATTTTTAATCATTCTGAGGCAGATTACACAATACCAAACACTATTCTTAACAAAGAGCTGCCACAAATCATAATGCCAGTGACTGAGAAAAAAAGAACTCGCGATTTGCCCCAAATTAATGAAAGGATTCGCTTTCCGAAAATTCGGGTCATCGATACTGATGGAGCCCAATTGGGGATTCTGTCCCCACAGGAAGCGCTGCAACTAGCCGAGGAAAAAGAGCTAGATTTAGTGTTGCTCAGTGACAAGGCTGATCCGCCCGTTTGTCGGATCATGGACTATGGAAAATACAAATTTGAACAGGAGAAGAAAGCACGAGAAGCCAGGAAAAAGCAGCACACTGCTGACGTTAAAGAAGTGAAAATGCGCTACAAGATTGAAGAACATGATTACAACGTCCGTGTTAAGCAAGCAGAACGTTTTCTCAAGGATGGCGATAAAGTGAAAGCCACTGTCATGTTTCGGGGTCGAGAAATACAACACAGCGATTTAGCAGAAGATTTACTCAAACGGATGGCGACTGATCTAGAAGCACTCGCAGAGGTGCAGCAAGCACCCAAAAAAGAAGGGCGAAACATGATGATGCTTCTTTCTCCGAAAAAATAATTTAATTTAGTTAGTGGTTAGTAGTTAGTGGATAGTGGTCAAAAACCAACTATTTAATTACTAACCATCAACAACCAAAAAATTCCAATAATATTGATAATCCTGAGTTCTGAGTGGGAAAAATAATACTCAGTTACTCAGGGTTTTTGCTATGTACTCATTTTGAGGTTAAAGGATAAAGGGGTCTAATACCAATTTTGGATTTGAGATTTTGGATTAAAAGCCTAGATTAATAGCCTATTACAGAGCTTTGAAACAAGACTACCTATCTCAATTTGGTCTGATTCATAAATCCTTTTCCTTAGTTGACTATCGGATTAGTTTTGAGGAGTTCGTAGTGAGTGCTACCCTGCGGGAACGCTGCGCGTACAGCACTCTGTTGAATCTAGGACTAAAGTCCTTACTACGAAAGCATTTACTATGAAAATTAATGCGATCGCAAAAAGTCTAATACTAGTCATGCAGAACTGAGTAACTAAGTTTGTGTGTTGTGTGTTGTCTAGTGTTTGGAATACCAACCACCAAAAATCAACCAGCAACCACCAACAAATTCAAGGTGTAACACAGTCAAACTGCATGGAACTGAAAAATTACTGGACTGCTCCCAAAAAAGGTATTCTGTCACACTTACTCAAGTGGGTAAATCTCCGACCGGAGGAAAGCGATCGCACTTGGTTAATGTTCGCTTTTTATACAAGTGCATCAATCGGGTTGCGGTGGTCAGAAGACTCGACAGTGGCGCTGTTTTTGGATGAGTACGGGTCTAAATCCTTACCTTGGATTTATATCGCCAGTGCAATTATGGGTGCAGCCTTGGTAATTTTATACTCGCGGTTGCAAAAGATTTTTCCCTTACGGCGCGTTATTGTGGCGATCGCGCCTTGCATGTTCATACCATTAGTTCTATTTAGTTTAGGTTTACACGTTTCCTATCTTTCCGTATTTATTATATTTGTCCTGCGGTTATGGGTAGATGCATTCTATGTGATCAACGACCTCAACACTTCGATCACAGCGAATCAACTATTCAACATTCGGGAGATCAAACGCGCCTTTCCCCTAATTAGTAGCGGTATTTTAGTTGCTGATGTGATCAGTGGCTTTAGTTTACCGTTTTTATTGCTATTTGTAGGACTAGATAACGTGATTATGCCCATAGCTGGTGTATTCATCAGCTTAGGGGCTTTTATTCTTTTCTATCTGAGTCAAAATTATCCCCAAGCCTTTCCTGATACTCCCCAAATAGAAATAGAAGCAGCACAATACTCTCAAAAACGGCGCCTGTTTGGACCAATCAAGCGTTACGCGTGGTTATTATTTGCATTTTTTGCTCTTTTACAAGCAATAGGAGTCTTAATCGATTTTCAATATCTTACCCAGTTGAAATCAAATTTTCAGGGTAAAGATATTGCTACTTTTTTAGGCTTATTAGGTGGAATTACGGGATTGTGCGAGTTAGCAATGCAGTTATTTATTTCCAGTCGCGCTCTCGAACGCTTTGGAGTATTTGTTACTGCTGCAACATTACCAATCACCGTAGGTTTGTTAATGCCTCTCACTATACCTTTGTTAGGATTATTGCCTTGGGGTAATTCCCATAATCTTTTATGGGGTTTAGTGATTCTCAAATTTCTAGACGAACTTTTGCGTTACACCTTTGTTGTCAGTAGTGGACCTTTACTTTTCCAACCAATCCCAGATAAGATTCGCAGCCATGTCCAATCATTAGCTGGAGGTGTAGCAGATGCTTTTGGTGCAGGGACAGCAGGTTTTGTAATTTTAATTACCTTGTGGTTTGGCAGAAGACTGCTACCAACACCCATACATGAATCAATTATGGTGGCAGAAACCGTACTTGTGGCTTTATGCTGCTTGCTAGTGATTTGGTTTTTGCGATCGCGCTACGTGAATCTGTTAGTTTTAAGTGCAGGACAAGGACAATTTAGTGGTGCAGATGTAGATTTACGTGCATTCAAGCAAGCAGTAATTAAAGCCTTGGGAGAAAAAGGAACTGACACAGATAAACGTTCTTGTATTGAACTTTTATCACAAATTGATCCCAAAGGTGTAAGTGAAGTCTTAGCCCCCCTATTAGTCAAGCTATCTCCTGAATTGCAGAAACCCAGTTTGGAAGTCATGCTAGCAGCAGGTGTAAATCCTGCTTACTTACCAGAAATCCGTACTTTCTTAAAACTACCCCAAAATAGTGTCACTCCAGAAGTATTTGCTCTTACTTTACGCTACGTTTGGTTGGCTGAGTCAGATCCAGATGTCAATCTATTAGAAAAGTACCTTAGAGAAGACCAACATTCAATCATCCGTGCGACAGCCGCCGCCTTATTGCTGCGTCAGGGAGAAGCTATGCACAAAGTAGCAGCCACCAGAACTTTACGGCGGATGCTGACTCACCAACAAGAAAAAGAACGGATGAACGCAGTCAAAGCCCTGAGTGAAGCAGTTCACCTACAAGCACTGCGAATTCATATTCCCAATTTATTGCAAGATGATTCCCTGCGAGTACGTTTTGCTGTCATAGAAATGATCGCCGCAACTCGCTTAGAAGAGTACTATCCAGCCTTGTTGGGGGGACTTTATTACAAATCAACCCGAAATGCAGCTATGCAAGCCTTGGTAAAACTGGAAAACGAAGCCCTACCAATGCTGGTTGAGTTAGCTACTAATGTCTATAAGCCAGAAATAGTCCGAATTTATGCTTGGCGTACGATTAGTCAAATTCCCACCTTAGAAGCGATAGAAACCTTGTGGCAATTTTTAGAAACATCGCGGGGTAATAGTAGAGATCACATTCTCCGTCCTTTATTAAAAAGATTACAAAAAGAAGGACTTCTGGGTTCAGTAGAACAGTTTTATGAAACAAAAATCAAGAAATTTATTGAGCAAGAACTAAATTTTATTAGTGAAATTTATGCCGCTTATATAGATTTTCAAAATCAACTAGAAAGCTATAATAATTATATAGATTTCAAAACCCAAGAAACCCTAGATACATATAATTCTGGCATCAGGACTATTGCTGTTATATCTTTACTCAACCGCGCCATTTTAGAACTAGAAAATGATATTAAAGAACGATTATTATTACTTTTGCAGCTACTTTATCCGATAGAAAGCATCCAAGCAGCAGCTTTTAATTTACGGTCAGAATCAGTAGTCAATTTAGCACGGGGATTGGAAATTTTAGAACACACAGTAAAATTGCAGCATAAATCTTTGCTAATCAATATTTTAGATAGGCGATCGCCAGCAGAAAAACTACAATATCTCATCGCCGCAGAGATGGCAGAATATCAACAAATGTCAGTTAATGAACGTACCCGTAGTTTATTAATGCATAAAAACTTACTTTCTGATTGGTGCTTGGCTTGTTGTTTCCACTTTGCTCAAGTTGCGCGTATCCGACTCACCACAGAACAAGTTTTAGAAAGCTTGAGTCATCCCACAGGCTTTGTTCGAGAAGCTGCGATCGCCTATTTGAATGTAGTATCACCCCGCATTTTGATCAAAATTCTGCCCCAACTGCAAAAAGATCCACATCCCCTAATCGCTAATCAAGTTAAAGAGTTAATTAAGTAAGTCGGCATAAATGTAGAGACGTGCCATGGCACGTCTCTACTAGTTGGGGTCGTTATTTGTCATTTGTCATTGGTAAGGGTTTGGTGCATATTTACTTTTCGTAACTCCCGCTATGTTTATAAGAGCGTAGGTTGAAAACCCTGTAGCTTGAGCCACGGGATGAAAGCCACCAGTGAAGGATTTATCCTTCCACGACACAAAGTTTTCAGTATCTTCACACAGATATTATGCACGATGTGTTAACATAAAAGAGTAGTTGGTTAGGTCGAAACCGATGATAATTTAC
>NZ_JBHFLM010000100.1:0-14242 GCF_041928655.1 Pelatocladus sp. BLCC-F211
CCACGTTTTTTTGTCTGATTATTAACAACAAATATCTCAAATCCCTATTCTATCGTATAAACTAGCCTGATTACGAAACTGGCGATCGCACCCTATAAGCTAGTTACAGAGATACTTAGGCAGTTTTTGGAGATGTCTATTGAGCAAAGCAATCATTGAGCTATATCTGTTGGGAGCATCCCTAACAAATGCTAATTTTTCGTTGCTGCCATTTGCTCAAAAGAGCGTAGTAATAATCTTCGTCCTAACTCTATATCTTTTGGCGCACATTGCCAATCAGGATGTGCTGTCATGAGCAAACTATCCAAAGTTTCTTGATCCAATAAATGCCAGACAGCAGCACCATTAAGTTTTGCTTCTATGGCATAGCAATTGGAACTCACACAGTGAATCTTACAAGCATCAGCAACTCTGAGCAAAGTCATTTGTTCTCCTGGCTGTAGGCAACGAAATTGCTGTATGGCTTGCTTTAATTCGCTTTTGGTAGACACGCTCAATCCAGGAAGCGCTACTGTTAAATTTTTGTCTCCGTTTACCATAATCCAGTAGTTACGACTGGGGTCAATTCCTTCTAACCAGGGTGATTCATCATCAAGACGATAGCGTGGTGACAAACAAAACAAGGCTTCCATAGTTGAAACAGTGACTTTGTTGTGCAATATTCTGAGCGATAACTATCATCGGACACGTGCAAAGTCGATTTTTGAACTTGCGATCGCACCCGTTCTAGCCATAACTGATTACCTACCGAATCACGCAAGTTCTACAGACAAGCCTGATGAAGTTGCGCTTGTTGAAATTACAGACGGCTAGGTCATCTTACATATTTTTATTTTTCGATAAATATCACCTATAAATCAAATAATTTTTGCAAAAGTTATTAATTTAGTTAATACTTCTTAATATAGAGATTCGTCATTCGATTTTGGATTACTCTGTCGAGTAGACACTCCCTGTCTACTTGCACGCCTGTCGCTAACGCGCCTACCAAAGGTAGCCGCACGTAGACGCCTTGCGGCTTCCCGTTAGGGTAGTGCGTCTATGGATTTTGGATGGATTCCATGGATAAATCCGCTTTGTTGTACCCTACTCGGAATTCTCGCTCAAAAATACACTTAGCCTAAGACCCAATTACCAATTACCGATGTTCAAGCAGACTGAATATTAAGCAGTTTCGGGTACACTCACTTGTAGCTTGAGACAGTTGTAACCATCAATCTGTAACTTGTACTCAACTTTATCCATGAGACGATTCATAATCAACCAACCATAGCCACCTTCTTTTTTGTCGTTGGGGCTAGGAGGTAAATAGTTGGATAAGTCGAAACCTTCACCACGATCCCAAATTTCTAGGGCTATATCTCGGTCTTTTAATTCTAAACGGATTAAAACTGGTAAATAGGGCTGTTCTTTATGAGCATGACGCACGACGTTGGAATAAGCTTCAACCAAAGCCAGTCGTAGACGACTTGATTGTCGTGACCAATCAATCGATTCTTTGAACTGGACTTCTAAGCATCCCAACAACCAGTTTTCGACGATACCTAAAAACTTCAGGTCGCTTGGTACATGAAGTTCACTTTTCATTGCCTAAAAAACCTCCAGTGAAAGTATAGTCTGGTCATCTTCTTGAATATGGTTGTCAGCCTGAATACGAGCTAACAATTTATTGAGAGATAGTGGTTGAGTTTCTTGTTGCAAGAGTTGCCAAAGACCATCTAGATGTAGCATGGAACGATGATTTGGCTGGACACCATTGAGTGAATTTGCGGTTGCATGACTCTTTGTTGTCACCGTAGCTTCAGTAATTCCATCACTCGTAAACAGTAGGATATCTTTAGGAGCAAGAAACAATTGACCAACATCTGCTTGCCATGTTGGTAAAATACCCAAGGGAATACTACGTATTTTTAGGTAATTGGGATTTTGTGTATCAGTGTTGCGAGACCACAGCAAAGGATAAATATGACCTGCATTCGCATAAACAAATTCTCTGGTGGTGGGGGTATATCGGGCTAAGATGAGAGTGATAAAGCAATTGCTACTAATTAAGTCATCACCTAAAGCTTTGTTTAGATTTTGAATTACTATGTTTGGCATGGCTGGTGTTTCTTGAGATAATTCACGGCGTAACACCGAGATTGCACTAGCCATAAACAGAGCTGCCGGAACTCCTTTTCCGGAAACATCACCTACTGCTAACCATAAATCTCCTTTAGGGTGAACAAACACTTCAAAAAAATCTCCCCCGACTTCACGGGCGGGGTAACAACAAGCTTGTACCTTTGCATCTTTGATATTAGGTAAGCTTTGGCGTAGCAGATTATTTTGAATTTGACGAGCAACCTCTAACTCAGCTCGGATCTGCTCTTGCTTTTCCTGAAGACTTTGGTAGAGTTTTGCCTGAGAAAGGGCTAAGGCTGCTTGTTCAGCCACACCTGTAATTAGCTGGATGTCTTCATCTGGCCAAGGGCGATCGCGTCCTGATTGATAGAGAGCCAGAACTGCAAGCAGATGTTGCTGATAAGTAAGTGGTACCGCTAATTGGTAATAAACATTACCATCGTATATATATTGACTATGCTGATAATGCTGAGTTTCGAGAACTTTTTCAATCAAAAGACTCGCATCGAAAGCCTCACACGAGCAAAGATTTTTAGAATCTAAGTAGGAGAACTGATTTGATGTCAAGCTATTGCTTTCTACTGGTTTGAGCAAGCAATAACTAGTTTTAAAAGACTGACCAATCGTCGCAACAATTTTCTCCAACATACTGGAGTAGTCTAGAGACTCGCGTATTGCAGTAGTGACAGCATTAAATAATGATTCTCGTCGTAGGGCGCGGCGTAACTCTTGAGTACGCTTTTTGACTAGTCGATAGGTGTCTGCTGCTTGCTCAACAATGACTTTGAGTCGCTCAGGTTTCCAAGGTTTAGTAATATATTTGAAGACTTGACCAGAGTTAATGGCATCAACTAAATCTTCAACATCAGTAAAACCTGTCAGCAGGATGCGTATGCTATCAGGAAAACGCTCTACCGTCAAGCTCAAAAATTCGGTACCATTCATCTCTGGCATTCTTTGGTCAGAGATAATCACAGCCATTTCGCCTTCTTTTTCCAAAATTTCCAGTGCTTTCAAGGCGTGATTTGCTCTGTAGACTTGAAAGTCTCGCCTAAAAGTCCGGTAGAGTAGTTCTAAGTTATCTGGCTCATCATCTACCACCATCAATTTAAGTTTTTCGACATCTGTCCCAGTCATATTTGACTTCACTATTCCAGATATTTTAATGGCGAGATGGCGTAATGGCATCTATTACACCCAATCGTCAAACAATTTTAGATTTTAGATTTTAGATTTTGGATTGACGAGGCACGGGTGGCGAACCTGCGTCGCCACAGCCCCTCCCCCTAACTCCAGCCTCCATTCCCCCAATTTGGGGGTTAGGGAGAGGCTTGTACCATCAAGGAATTATTAGTCATTTGAACGCGAAGAAAGACTTTATTCAAGACAATTCACTCATTTTTAACACATATTAATGAGAAAAACTTAGTAAATTTACTTATAGAGAATAGGGAATTCAAACTATTGCACACCCGTTTTTCTAGCTTATCCCACTAATCCAGAACGTAAAGCCCTAACCGCCGCTTGGGTACGGTCGTCTGCACATAGTTTGTTTAAAATATTACGAACATGGGTTTTGACTGTTCCAACCGTGATATAGAGCCTCTCTGCAATTACAGCATTACTACAACCTTCTACAATCAGTTGTAATACCTCTAATTCTCTTTCTGTCAAGGTATACGGGTCAATTAAATCTTCATCAGTGCTAGTTGTTTGTGAATTTTGCACCGCGGTTTTAGTTTCTGCTGTCATTTCCATTTTCAATGGATTTTGTTGTGCTTGTTGTAATACAATGCGTGCGATCGCTGGATCGATCCAAGCATTACCATTGTAAGTAACACGTACGGCTTCTGGTAAATTATCAAACTTAATATCCTTCATGCAATAGGAGTCTGCCCCAGCAGCAAAGGCAGCAAGCACTGCTTCTTTGTTATCACGCAGTGTCAAAATTAATACCTTCACTCCTTCTTCTCCATTGGCAAGTGCTTTTACATCTCGTGTAAGTTCAATGCCATCTTTATCTGGTAAGCCAATGTCTACAATTGCAATATCTGGGTGTAATGTTTTTAACAATCTGATGCCATCAGCAGCGTTAGCAGCTTCTCCCACCACTTCTATATCTTCCCTTTGCTGTAGCGCTATTTTGATGCCTACACGGGTGAGATCATGATCTTCTATCAATGCCACGCGAATTTTATTCATAGTCGATTCTGCCCCTTACACTCTTAACTGTGTAAGATTGAGTTTACTAAAAAGTTTTAGGTGATGGAGTGCAAACTACTTGCGAATTCTGAATTTGTAATTTGAATTGCTGAATTAGTTTGAGTCTAGCTGTTTTGAAACTGGGTATGGGGGTGTAAGGGTGTAGGAGTCTAGGAAGAATCATATTTTTATGTTTGGTTATAATATTTTCTCAGGAATGCGTACTAATACCAAATGTTTCAAATTACAGGGTCTACCGAATCATTGCATGTGAGGGAATAAAAATAAAACCCTCTCTATATTTTGCTTTGATGCTTAATGGTTTTAACTCATGAAATAACTTAATTTGGCTTGAAATCTATTCGTAGACAGAATGTATCTAAAGTTTATTGAGTCAAAAGTTGTATTCTAAAATACGCATTTTTCGGGAAATCTCTATTTACAAAAATTTGTTAAACTATCGTTCGATGGACATTGGTGTGAGGCTACTCAAAACTAGGCTATGTTGAAACCGCCTAAAGTGTTTTCGGTGTTGGGGCTACCAGTTCATATCATGACAGATTATCCAAGCTGGTTGCTAGAAAGCTTGCAACAAGGTATGGGAGCGCATGTAATTACGCTCAATGCCGAAATGACCATGCAGGCTGAACAAAACAAATCTCTGGCTGAGGTGATTAAAACCGCTGAACTAGTCATTCCAGATGGAGCAGGAGTAGTTCTATTTTTGCGGTGGCTACGTGGACAAAAAGTGCAACGGATTCCTGGAATCGAGCTAGCAGAAACACTGTTGCGAGAAATTGGAGAAAAACAAAGGGACGCAAAGCTATTTTTCTATGGTGGCGCGCCTGGAGTTGCTGCGAAAGCCGCAGATTTTTGGCAGGGGAAAATTCCGACTTTGACAATAGCAGGAACACATTCTGGGTTCCATTCTCCAGCAGAAGAAGAACAATTACGACAAACTCTTGCTCAAGTCCAGCCAAAAGTTATTTTTGTTGGTTTGGGTGTACCACGTCAAGAATTGTGGATTGCTCAAAACCGCCATTTGTGTCCCCAAGCAATTTGGATCGGCGTCGGTGGTAGTTTTGATATTTGGTCAGGGACAAAAACTCGCGCTCCTGCTTGGTTGGGAAACAATCATTTAGAGTGGCTGTACCGACTATACAAAGAACCTTGGCGTTGGCGACGGATGTTGGCTTTACCTAAATTTGCCCTGAAATCTTTGATTTATGGTTTGACTGTAAGAGAAGCGATCAGTCAGTAAATTTTTTAGGGATCGGGGATCGGGGAGGACAAGGAAGCTCTTAGCAGGGAGCAGGGAGCAGGGAGCAGGGAGCAGGGAGCAGGGAGCAGGGAGCAGGGAGCAGGGAGCAGGGAGCAGGGAGCAGGGAGCAGGGAGCAGGGAGCAGGGAGCAGGGAGCAGGGAGCAGGGAGACGCGGAGAAAAAACCCAATCCCCAATCCCCAATGACTAACTACTAACCACAAGCTAAAAAAATATAACTAAAGATTATGAGATTCCTGGGTATTACTTGGGAATCATTATTTTATGCATGTTTAGTTGTGGGTGTGAAGAAATAGCAATGCCAACAGTAGTATCACAAAAAGCGACATCTGACAAATTTACTCATGTTCAAGACAGCGATACTCAACAGCCTAATACTGGGCTAATGGTGCAATTGCGCTCAACTGCAAAAACATATTTCAATGGTCATAAAGCTCTGTTAGATATGAATTTGGAAGTCAAACAGGGTGAATTTTTATTTATTACAGGCCCTAGTGGTTCTGGTAAGTCAACACTGTTGAAACTGCTGTATGGCGAAGAATTACCAACACAAGGAAAAGTAATAGTTGATGGGTGTGATGTGGCTTCTTTACGGGGCGATCGCTTATCGTTATTTCGACGCCGTATTGGCATTGTGTTTCAAGACTACAAACTCATTCCTCAAAGAACTGTAGCAGAAAATGTTGCTGTTGTTCTGCAAGCACAAGGATATACCCGTAAAGAAATTCAACGACGTCTAGAACCGACGTTAAAGTTAGTAGGTTTGTTGAATAAAGCTGACTGTTTTCCTGAACAATTGTCCGGGGGAGAACAACAACGGGTGAGTATTGCTAGAGCAATCATAGCAACCCCACCAATACTTTTAGCTGATGAACCAACTGGTAATCTTGATCCTGACAACTCCTGGCAAATAATACAGATTCTTCAAAAGTTAAATTTCTTTGGAGCAACAGTAATTGTTACTACTCATGATGAGCAACTAGTCCGCAGATGCGGTCATCGTGTCGTACAAGTCCGTAATGGTAGACTGCATCAAATAAGTCAATAGTCAATTGTCAATCCAAAATCCAAAATCCATAGACGCCCTACCCTAACGGGTAGACACGGAGTGGCTGGCTACCTACGGTAGGCGCAAGGCGTCTATGGGCGGCTTCTCGTTCACGTAGTGTTCCCCCCAGGGGTAGAGTAATCCAAAATCCAAAATTGTTTGATCATTGACTAACAACTAATCCGACTTTTAACTTTTGCTTTGGTAGGTATTTTAAGTGTTACAGGAGTTGATGAAAGCATTTGCATTCGCTCCAAGACTTGCAAACTGCTAAAAGCTGCTTCTCGAATTGCTGCTTCTTCCTCATGACAAAGCAGGAGTCTTAAGCATTGATCAATACTTTGTAACTCGGAAGTATCAATTCGGTTTTGATTGATTAATTTTGTTAGCAAACGTATAGTGATTAAACGTTTGAGAGGATCTTTTTCGGTGAGATTATTCAATAAATTATCTAACTGATTTTCATCTCGATTTCCGTAAAGGCTGACTATTTGCCATGTCAATAAAAATAATGTTAATAGTGTTGCTGAACCTTGCAAAATTACGCCTGCGGCCAGCCAATGGCTATTGGATTCTAACCAAATCACAGTTGCCATGTAAGTGCTGAAGCAAGCTATACCACCACTAATCACGGCTAAAGCTAGCCGACGGTTCGGACTATTTAAAAATTTCTTAATCTCAGACCAGTGTAACTGCCAACGCCATGCTTGCATGGAATAAACAAACATCATTGTCCCCACACCTGCACTACTAGCTAACAGCAGTTTCCAATTCCACAATAGCATTGCCACAACTATAGTCAGGAACCCAAGAACGCCTCCTGGACCACGGAAACGTTCTAGAGCTAACTTTTTTGTGGCTCCTGACTTGAACTCTGGAAGCATCCAATCGAGGATCTGGTCAATTAATTGCTGCCAAGAAGACGAAGCCTGTGCCACGGTATCTACCTACTTGATTGTAAATGGTTAATAAATAAGTAATAACCTCTACCACAATACCTGAAGTAGAGGTCTTGGCACAGATTTTATCACTCTCAGTACTGCGCTATTGGGATGGTCTATGGCTGATTAAAAGAAAAAATTAAAAATCCCACAGCTTGATGCTGTGGGCGTATTTCAAAAAAGACTCGCTATTGTGTGTCTTTCAAATTTTTTTACCGACCGATTCCAACATATTGGAAACCATCTCTGAGCATCATTTCAGGATCGAGGAAGTTACGACCATCTATCATGACGGGGTGGTTCATCAATTTTGCCATCTGAGCATAGTCAAGAGTTTTGAACTGCTGCCATTCAGTGACAATGACTAAAGCATCGCAACCATCGGCTAGTCTTTGTGGATCGGTTTCTACCAATACACCAGAAAGACCGTCACGTAAACCAGATTGGGAAACAATGGGGTCATATGCTTTGACTTTGGCTCCCAATCGATTCAACTGCTCAATCAAGTTGAGTGCTGGGGCGTCACGCATGTCGTCGGTATCAGGTTTAAAGGTCAGACCGAGTAATCCGACTGTTTTACCTTTGAGAATTTTGAGGGCTTGCTGGAGTTTTTCAACAGCAATCAAGCGCTGGCGTTCGTTAACGCTGACTGCGGCTTTGAGTAGTTGGGCTTCGTAGCCGTAGTCATCGGCGGTGTGAATCAAAGCGGAGACATCTTTGGGGAAGCAAGAACCACCCCAGCCAATACCAGCATTTAAGAATTTATTGCCGATCCGAGAGTCTAAGCCGATTCCTTTGGCTACTTGGGTGACATCAGCACCAACGCGATCGCAAATGTTTGCGACTTCGTTAATAAAACTAATCTTAGTTGCTAAGAAAGCATTAGCAGCATATTTAATCATTTCTGCTGAACTCAAGTCTGTTACCAACACTGGTACTGGAGGTAAAGACTGATCTTCAGCATATTTACGCTCTACAATTGGAGTATACAATTCTTCCATCATCGCGATCGCTTTAGAGCTATTGCTACCTAAAACAATGCGATCGGGGTTAAAGGTATCATAAACTGCTGAACCTTCCCGCAAAAACTCTGGGTTACTGACTACATCAAACTCGGCTGTAATTTCTGGTAATTGTTCATGATCACGCCCTCCACCAGCAGGTACGAGTGTTTTTTGCCGTTCAGCAATACCATCTAGAACTATCATCCGTACCCAGTCACCAGAGCCAATCGGGACGGTAGATTTATTGACAATTACTTTATAGCCACCATCAAGATGACTACCAATACCACGAGCAACGGCTTCTACATAACGAGTATCGCTTTCACCAGTTGGTAGAGGTGGTGTTCCGACCGCGATAAACAAAATTTCTCCGTGGCTGACTCCCGCACCAAGATCACTTGTAAACTGGATTTTGCCATTTACAATGGCATTTTGCATAATTTCTGAGAGTCCAGGCTCAAAAATAGGCGATTGCCCAGACTTCATTAACTTAACTTTCTCTTCGTTGTTATCTACACAGATCACATCATGACCAATGTGAGCCAAGCAAGCCCCTGTCACTAAACCAACGTAACCAGTACCAATAACACAAACACGCATTTTGCTTAATTCCTCACTTTGTTTGGGGTTAAATTCTTAAAAAAAGTTTTCTGCAAATTCGTCATTTGTTCCTTGTCATTTGTCATGTGTTCAAAGCCAATGACTAATGACTAATGATCATTGACCAATGACCTATGACTATTGACCATTTTTTATACGTTCGCGAAAATCTTCTATAGTCAGTTTTAACCCTTCTTGTAGCGGAACGGTAGGTTCCCAATTTAACCAAGTATTCGCTCGAGTAATATCGGGGCGACGGCGGCGTGGGTCATCAGCAGGTAGTGGCTCAAACTTAATTTCTGCATCGGGATTAACAAGATTTTGTACAGCCTGAGCCAGTTCTAGGATTGTGTATTCGTCAGGATTTCCTAAATTAACTGGTCCAATATAGTCATTATTCATGAGTCGCATCAGTCCTTCTACTAAGTCTGATACGTAACAAAAACTACGTGTTTGTGAACCTTCACCGTATACGGTTAATGGAATACCCCGTAATGCTTGAACTACAAAATTACTGACTACCCGACCATCGTTTTCTAACATGCGAGGGCCATATGTGTTAAAGATGCGAGCAACTCTAATATCAACTTTGTTTTGTCTGTAATAATCAAAAGCTAGGGTTTCAGCAATACGCTTGCCTTCGTCATAGCATGAACGGAGTCCAATCGGATTCACACTACCCCTGTATTCTTCGTTTTGGGGATGAACTTCTGGATCGCCATAAACTTCACTTGTGGAAGCTAACAAGAAGCGCGCTTTTACACGCTTTGCTAACCCCAACATGTTCAACGTACCCATGACGTTGGTTTTTACAGTTTTGACTGGGTTGTACTGGTAATGTACTGGGGAAGCTGGACAGGCTAAATGGTAAATTTGATCTACTTCTAAGCGGATTGGTTCGGTGATGTCATGACGGATAAATTCAAAATAAGGATGATCCATCCACTTGAGGAAGTTACGTTTATGACCTGTATAGAGGTTATCTAAACAAATGACTTCGTGTCCATCAGCTATTAGTCGGTCGATTAAATGTGAGCCAATAAACCCAGCACCGCCCGTCACCAAAATTCTCATAGTCTTCCAGGTATTTACGATATTTTTAGTCGCGATCGCGCTTGTGCTTAGAATACCCATAATGGGAATTCAAATACAGCACAAGCTTGTTTACTCACAAAAATATTTTTTGAGCAAATTTTTTTGATGTGAGTATTTATCTTAATTTAATTACTAAACAATTCTTTAAGCAAAGTTATCAAACATCTTTTGTGAATACCGAACAATCAGTCATATTTCATCAAATCTTCAAGTAGATAAAGATTTTAAATTAGTTTAGTGGATAGGGACGTAGCATTTGTACGAGTATCTTTAAATTGAAAACTAAATATCTTCCTACAAGAGCTACTCTGCGATCAGCCACTTGCGCGTCTACACCCCTACAGTTGTTGTTAGTGAAAGCTTTAGAGTTCTTATAATTTAAGACTAAAGTCCTTACTGAAAGTTTCTAGCACTCATAAATTAATTCAGAGAATTTCGGATCAGCAAGTGATCTTATTACCGTTTAATTATTCATATGCGATCGCTCTTTGTCACCTTACCCCTAGTTAATTTCATAAAGATAAAACCAAGAAAACAGTAAAGTTTGTAAAATTTTAGTATAAAAAACACTACTGAGTTTGACGGTTAACCTAGTCTTAATACGGTAACCCAATGCTGAAAATAGTCACATCTTGAATATTAGCAATGGTTAAATTCAGACATTGGTTTTCCGTACTCACCTGCTCACTTGCCGTGAGTGTTACCGGATATGCAACATCTGCCTATGGTATTTCCCTCAGCGATACTTTAACTA
This sequence comes from Pelatocladus sp. BLCC-F211, assembly GCF_041928655.1. Classification (NCBI taxonomy): domain Bacteria; kingdom Bacillati; phylum Cyanobacteriota; class Cyanophyceae; order Nostocales; family Hapalosiphonaceae; genus Pelatocladus; species Pelatocladus sp. BLCC-F211. Next base: position 11,050 of record NZ_JBHFLM010000100.1, read on the forward strand.
TTCCCGGTAGAAGTACTGATTTATATCCCTACGATGGCAATAGTGCCAATAAAAACCGCTTAGGATTTTTCTCAGATTTGTACTATGATCGCACGAACAATGTTTACTATGCTTTGAGCGATCGCGGCCCTGGTGGCGGTGTTATTCCCTACGAAACACGGGTACAAAAATTTTCCCTTGATATTAACCCAATCACGGGGAAAATTAGAAAGTTTAGAATTCTAGAGACAATTGTCTTCAAAAAAGATGGTCAAAGCTTCAATGGCTTGAACCCGGAATTACTCAACAGCGATAAAGCAGTTCTTGGTCAGAGTTTTGATCCAGAGGGATTTGCAGTCGCTTCCAATGGGAATTTTTACATTTCCGATGAATATGGCCCCTCTGTTTATGAATTTAGTCCCAAGGGTGAGTTCATCAGGTCATTTGTCATTCCAGATAATCTCATTCCCAAGGCTGGAAATACTCTCAACTATGTCGATGGTCGTCCAACTCTCACGAGTGGACGCCAAGATAATCGGGGTTTTGAAGGACTAACTATTAGCCCAGATGGTAAAAAGTTATTTGCCATGCTCCAAGACCCATTGGTGAATGAAGGCGTAGATAATAATGCTAGGAACGATGGACGCTACAGTCGTAATCTGCGATTGGTAGAATTTGATATTGCTAGTGGTCAGAGTACGGCTCAGTACATTTATCAATTAGAAAGTTTAACAGATATCAACGATCGCATTCCTGGTACTGACAATGATTTTGGACAAAATGCCCAAGGTCGAAATATCGGGATCAGTGCTATAACTGCTCTCAATGATCAAGAATTTTTAGTTTTGGAAAGAGATAATCGCGGGTTCGGGGTAGACGTACTGAATGATTTAGCCGATGATCCCACTGACACTCCCAATCCTGTTGCAAGCAAGCGTGTTTATAAAATTAGCCTTGTCGGTGCAACTGACGTCAGTAATACTAGTCTTACAGGCACAAACACTTTACCAGCAGGTGTAAATCCGGTTAGTAAAACTCTGTTTTTCGATATAGCGCAAACTTTGAATCCTGAAAATCCTGGTGACTGGACAAAGATACCAGAAAAAATGGAAGGTCTAACAATTGGCCCTAAACTCAGAAATGGTTCTTATGCCTTGCTAATAGGTACTGATAACGACTATAGCGTCACCCAAAATGATGATGACGTACAATTCGACGTTTGCAGCAATCAGGACGGTAGCACCGTTAGTAAGGTAACAATCGACACTTATTGTCCGAAAGGTCAAAGGTTAGTTCCTGGCTTTCTCTACTCATTTAAGGTAAACACTACAGAACTGGGTAACTTCAATCAAGCGCAAAATCCACCAAAATCAACTACAACTGCTGGGCTAGTTCTGCTGGGGTTAGCTGGTGTTTGGTTGAAGCGAAGACACGTGGAATAGGGGTTTGTAACGGTTGGCAAAATTTGATTAACTCGTTAAGGTTAATGGGGAGATAGAGAGGTGGGGAAGTATCAAGAGTAAAGAGTGTACTTGAAATAAAGATTCTCCCTTGTCTCCCTTGTCTCCCTTGTCTCCCTTAATATATCCCTTCATCCACAGTAGTCTTGGATTTTGCCCTGACTTTATTAGCACTGCGTTTGAGGGCTGACAGTCGTCCTTCGTATTTAGAACGTTGACGCTTGCTAGGAGTCATATCAATTAGGGTTTTTAAAGCGCTACCTAAACTTTTATAAGCGTTGGGAAGACTGTATCCAAAACGAGTCGCTAAAGCGATCGCTTTTTCATCAGCTTCAATAAATTCTCTAAGTTGCTTTTCTCCACTGTTTTTTTGATAAAGTCGCCAGCCAGAAACACCGCATAGTGCTAAGGCTAATATCAGCAATAAAGCATCCTGTACCCATAATTCGCCAACAGCGCCACCTAAACCGATGGCTAAAGCTGCCATTTCCCAACCATCTTTGGGAATGGTATCATTTTGAATGCGCGCGACTTCGTGCCAGAACAGTAAGTTGCGCTGATCCATTGCCAGCGTATCCCATTTCACCAAGTCAATTTGAATTTCTACTTGGTCTTTGCCAATTTCTTCGCAGCGAATTAGGGGTGGATTTACCTCTGTTGTACCTTCAACAGTTACCCAACTTTGCAATTCTGGTGGTAGCAAACCCTTCAGACGCCGGAGTTCACTCATTTCTGCTTTAGCAGAGGAGGTTGCATAAGATGTCATAATATCCAACCCTAGAAAAATTTCAGTATATTGAGCGTATCACTTTGGAGTATAGCTATTTCATTACTCATTCGGCTGATTCGTTCGGAAAACTCCCCCGCTTTTTACGGGCTTCCATTGCTTTTTCCAATAGGTCTAGCAATCCTGGTGCTTCTTGTTGAATACTTAATAAAATTCTTTCTCCTAATTCTACATTACCTGGATCACGACCTGTTTCCATCACCTCTTGCAAACGAGGTATGGCAACATTATCAACAAGCTGAATTAAGCCACTCAAGCAACGGTTAAATTGTTTTTCAGTGAGAATCGAATCTTCTAAGGGGAACTCTATAATGGCACGAATTTCACCATCGGAAGGATCATACTCCCATTGCAGCATTTTAGTTTCCCAGGATATTGCTAGCATTGTTTGGAGAATGGCTGCTTTATGGGGATGATCTTGCACTCCTGCCAAAACCTGTGGTGCAAATAGCCGAAAAAACTTCCCATCCTCATCTAATTGGACAACAATGAGAAAGTCCTCGACATTATCACTTTCTACTCCTGTGATAATACGCTCTTCTTCTTCATCTACACGATAATCCCAACCAAGGTTATCTAAGTAATTGCCAATCTCTACCAGATCAACAGCCATAAAAGCCTCATTGTAAACGGTAAAACCGCTGTTATTCAGACCTAGTGTAACCTGCTAGCAGCATGGGTATAGCGTGGAAACGCTACGTTTTATATTATGTTTAACTGTTAATTAAATTACAGTTAATTTCTATAAAGAGAATATATCATTTTGAATTTACATCTGATATCTCAATACGGTTCAGTTAAGAAGAAATGTAGTTGGGTTGAGCGCAAGCGAAACCCAACAAAGCCTTGATAATGTTGGGTTACTCTGCGATCAGCCGCGCAGGGCGCGTCTACGTTCCTCAAACGCCAGGTGCTACAACTCTTGGGACCCCCGCAACGCACTGGCTCCCCAACCTACGCTAGTTTT
>NZ_JBHFLM010000101.1:0-69753 GCF_041928655.1 Pelatocladus sp. BLCC-F211
GAAAAAGATTTGGGTCTTGGGAACCAGGACTCCTGCCCACCGAGGGAATGTAAGACCAAAAAAACTACGGAGTTTTTGAGGCTGTTCCCGATGAATTGGGAAGCTCAGACTTCAGCCGTAGGCAAGTCTGAGTAGTTCACTTACCCACGAGAGACTTCTCTAACCACGTTCAGGAAGTTAGACAAGATTTTCGATTGATTATCTCGTCGCCAAGTCATCGCTATTTGGAACACCGGTAATTGTCCTGAGATTTTTCGATAAACAACACCTGTACGTTGAAGATTCATCACATTAGCAGGTAATAATGTTACACCGATTTCACCCGCAACCAGACTGAGAATACTTGTCATCCAGGCGGCTTCCTGTGCCACCTTCGGGTGAAATCCTGCTTCCAGACAAGCCATCCGAATCATTGTGTGTAGTCCTGGTACTCTGTCACAAGCAGGAAGTACGAATGGTTCAGCTGCAAAATCTGAGAGTTGAACTTGTGGTTGATCAGCCAGGGGGTGTTCCTTGGGTAGTACCATCACTAGTGACTCTTGCTTGACAACTTCGTAGGTAAGAAAATGGCGATCGTCCACATCTTGGAGATTGTATAAATTCTCAAAATCCACATCTAGTGTGCGATCTTGAAGTCTCTGGCGACTATCTTCAGACACAAGCTCTTGCAATCGTAAATTCACATTTGGGAATCTCTGACGAAAAACACGAAGGATATCTGGTAGCAGGCCATTAGATACTGAAGTACTAATACCAACTACTAATTGTCCGATTTCGCCTTGATTTACTTGTTTTGCAGACATCTCAATCCGCTCGACTTGTTCAAGAAGGCGTTGTGCATCTGTGAGGAAAACCTTACCGTATAGCGTGAGTTCCAAGCGAGGCTTACGGACAAACAGTTCTACTTCTAGTTCTTCTTCCAATTGTTTAATTTGCTTGCTGAGATATGGCTGAGGAATATGCAGTTGCTCTGCGGCTCGACTCATATTGATATCTTTTTGTCCAGCCTCATTCTTGAGCGTAGCTAAAAAAACAAAACGTTCTAGACGTTCTAGGTTCATCATAAACTCAATTAATTATATATAAAATCTATATGATCTTATGCTTTATATAATATTTTACGTATAACAGGAGTCTCCTGTAATAAGATTGAGAAGATATTAATTGTTAATATAGGTAATACGAGGAGTGAGTGACCGAAATACCTACTAATGCTCAACTAGAAAGTCTCTATCGCGTCGCCTTTCAACTAACGTACATGATGCTCCAGCCAATACATCTCATTTGTGTTGATAGTCGAACTCGCAACGTATATATATTAGCTGGGCATAACGAAGAGCTTGAGTTTCAAATCTTACCCAATGGGGAGTTTTTTTGATGAACTGGGTAAACTATGATGAAATGTCTGATAGTGAATTGAGGCAGTATTTTCTCAAAAATCGCACAGATCAAGCTGCTTTTCAAGCATACTTAGACAGAATTAATCAACGTCCACGCAGAATTATTGCAAGTCCCGGCGATCCTGATTTTGATCAGAAAGTTCAAGCAGCCATTTGTCAAAAGCTAGAAGCAGCTGCAAGTGATAGCGATCAGCAATATAAAACTGCGTTGGAGCAAACCGATCAGGATTAAGAGCCAGAGATTATTTTTAGAAAAACCTTAATAGTGTTATATCTAAAAGCATATAATACAATATGAAATTTGATAATTGAGTTATAGTCTGTAAACTCCTAAGATTTGATTACTCAATCATTCATTAGGACACAGAATTTTGACTACAAATTTAATCCCTCCAATTCAACGAGTTTTGATTGTTGGAGGAACTCATGGGAATGAGTTCACTGGTGCTTATCTGATCAAAAAATTTGAACAGCATCCTAATTTGGTGCATCGAGCCAATTTTGAAACTTTAACTTTATTGGCAAATCCCAAAGCATTTGCAGCCGTACGTCGATATATTGATAAAGACCAAAATCGTTGTTTCCAAAAGTCAGATTTGCAAGATTTGACGCGCTTTAGCTGCGAAGATATCCGAGCCAGAGAAATCAATAATTTATTTGGTGCAAATGGCAAAACTCCGGTTAATGTGATTTTAGATATCCACAGCACGACCGCAAATATGGGCTTAACTGTGATCAGCAATGAGCATCCTTTTAATCTGCAATTAGTTGCCTATCTTCAGAGTGTGAACCCTTTAGTAAACGTTTATATCTTACCGAAATCTATAGAATCTTCTAGTTTGCCATCTATTTGTGAATTAGGTTGCACGATTGAGGTGGGAGCAGTGGCTCAAGGGGTTTTGCAAGCCGATCGCTTTGTACAAACTGAAGCCTTAATTGAAACTGCTTTGAATTATTTAGAGCAATATAATCAAGGGAAAATTCCATCGTTTCATAACACGCTCACCTTTTACCGCCATTGTGGAACAATTGACTATCCCAGAAATGAATCTGGTGAGCTACAAGCGATGATCCATCCACAACTTCAGTTTCAAGACTACAAACCACTTGCTCCCGGCGAGCCAATATTTTTGACATTTACGGGAGAAGCGATCGCCTATCAAGGAGACTCAATAGTATATCCGGTTTTTATTAACGAAGCGGCTTACTACGAGAAGGGAATTGCGATGTGCATAACTCAGCAGGAACAAGTAATACTTTGACTTGAGTACAGCCCTTATTTACTGTTTTATTCCTGGGAAAGGTAGATATTTATCAAAATTTGATATCAGGAGTCGTCAATGTCTCAATCATCCCCTCAAAAATCAGGGTGCTTAGGTATTCTGTTTTTTCTGATCTTTGTTGTTCCATTTTTGTTCTCTGTTGTTCCATTTCTCATCTCTGAGTTAATAGCAGTGTTTCAAGGTCAAGCAAAAGTTGGTCTCAAGAATTGTTCAGTCCGAGTTGGCGAAGGCATTAGTGTGGGTTGTATTCCAGAAATTACTCCGAAATATCAATTTTTTAATATCACAAATTTGGAGAGTAAAAAAAACGCAATTACGACATCTATTCAAGAGTTTCATACACATATTAGTCAAGATCAGTGTCAAAAAATTTATGAAAAAGCCAGTGATTTATTAAAAAAAGATATCACGCAAACAGATTTCTTGAAGGATTGCGATCGCATTCATCAAGCACTTGGAACAGGAAAATCATTTGAGCTAGTTGGGTGGGAATGGCTACCTTTCGATGAAAACTCGAATGAATATATTCGTGTTTATTCCAAAGCAAGTTTTTCCAAATTAACAATCAACGAGATGTTAATTTGGCAAATCAGAGACAATCAGCCTTCATTATTTGCTTATTATTGGCAACCGAACACAGCAAAATCAAAATAATTGTCTAAGTTTTTCCGAAATACCTATCGTGATTTAATATCCGCGATCGCTCCTTTGGTCATTGCGGCGATCGCTTTATCACTAGCTTTAGGCAAATGATAATACTTACCTCCAGCAGTTTTGGCTATTTCTTTGGCAAAGCCAGTGGAAACAAATTTACTTTCGGTATCAATCACCAACAATTGCATCCCCAATGCCCGGATTCTAGCAGCAATATTTAACAATTCGGCTTTGATATCTGGCTTTTCTCCTGGTTCTTGTGGTTCGCCCAAAGAACGCGACAAGGGAATATTACCCCGACCATCGGTGATCGCTACCAGGACAATTTGACCAATATCTCCACTCATTTGAGCATTCAATCCCACCCGTACAGCTTGTGTCAAACCGTGTGCTAGCGGTGAACCGCCACCACAAGGTAATCTCTCCAAACGGTTTCGTGCTAAAGCGATCGAACGTGTCGGTGGTAACAAAACCTCAGCCTGTTCTCCTCGGAAGGGAATCAAAGCTACTTGATCACGATTTTGGTATGCTTCCGTCAACAGTTGCATCACCGCACCTTTAGCAGACTGCATCCGGTTCAACGCCATTGAACCAGAGGCATCTACAATAAATACTATCAACGCTCCAGCTTTACGTGCTAGCCGCTTCGAGCGAATATCGCCTTGTTCGATAAATACCCGCTTTTGTGCATCTCCTTGATGACGAGCGCGTCGTGCTTTTTGATACGGGGCTGCGGCTCGCATTGTGGCATCTACGGCAATGCGCCGAACTTTGCCTTTGGGTAGCATTGGCTTAATGTATCGTCCCCGGTCTTCGGAGAAGATTAAACTCCGACTCCCTGATTTACCGTGTCGCTGTGCCATCTGAGCAAAATAAAGCACACTCTGATCCAGAACGACTCCTTCCGGGTCAAAGATAAATTCTTCCGGTATATTGGGCGGTTCTTGTTGTTCTTCGTTATCTTCCTCTTCCTCCTGTTCTTGTTCTTCGTCGTCAGGTTCTTGTTGATCTTGGGGAGGAGGAGGTGGTGGTGGGGGTTGTTGTTGGTCAGGTGGGGGTGTCTGAATCTGAGTTGCCCGTGGTACGATGACTAATTCCACCGCTCGACGCAAATCATCGGCGTTGACTTGGGTGCGTCCATCCAAGGCCGCAGAAGCTTTCGCCACCCGCACAGCAAATAATTCCGCCCGATGTCCTTGGACACCACCGCGAATTGCTTCTTCGACTAAGTAAGTAATTTGGTCGTGGGTAATGCAGACATCTTTTAACCATTCCCGCGCGAAGATAATTTGAGTTTTGAGGGCGTCGATATCTTCGCTGTATTGCTGGAGAAATTCTTGAGGAGATTTAGAGTAGGCGATCGCCTGTTCCACTGCTTGCACTCTTTGGTCTAAACCCAAAACACCATCCGCAGAAAGAACAATCGCAATTCTATCGAGTAAATGCTCCCGCAAAGCACCTTCTTCTGGGTTATATGTAGCGATAAATAGGGGTTTACAAGGATGCTGGAAACTTATACCTTCCCGCTCAATTTGGTTACGTCCCTCAGATAATACTGATAAAAGTTGGTTGCTAATTTGGTCATCTAATAAGTTTATTTCATCGACGTAGAGAACGCCTCGATTTGCAGCTGCGAGTAGTCCTGGTTGAAAAATAGTTTGTCCTTGTTTGACCGACTGTTCTACATCTACAGAACCGATGAGTCGGTCTTCTGTTACTCCTAGAGGAATTTGGATGAAGGGTGCAGGAATAACTTCGGTTGGCACATTTTCTGTAGAGACGTTACATGTAACGTCTCCATACAATTCATCATCCCATTCTTCTGGGTGATTGGGGTCACAGTTGCTGAGTGAACCTTTGACAACTTCAATTGGTGGTAGTAGAGCGTGAATTGCACGCGCCATTACAGATTTTGCCGTACCACGACGACCTGCGATCGCTACTCCCCCCAATCCCGGATCAACTGCTGCTAAAAGTAAGGCTAGTTTGATTGCTTCTTGACCGACGACAGCAGCCAAGGGAAAGGTAGTAGTTGTAGCAGTTATAGTAGGCGCAGGCATGATTTTTATAATAGCTTGTCTAGGTTTTTAGCTTACCAAATCTGGGACATCTTTGGAAAAAAGCGGGATTAGTCCAAGACACAGCATACTACCTTTATGATGATCCTGTCTGGAAAATGGGTGTGGAGTGTAATTGAACTATTATATAGATAATGATTTTGCACGGCATTGCAGGTCGATTTTTTACTATATTTTACTATGCCTGCCAAAGATATCTTTCACAACGCAGTCAAACATGCTCTTGAAAAAGATGGATGGTTGATTACAGATGACCCAATATATCTAGATTTCGGTGGAGTTGAAATTTATATCGATTTAGGTGCAGAAAAACTCATTGCAGCAGAAAGAGAAGGAGAAAAAATTGCCGTTGAAGTCAAAAGTTTTATTGGAAGTTCAACTATTTCTCTGTTTCACACAGCGCTGGGACAATTTATTAACTATCGAACTGCTTTGAGTCAAGAGCAACCAGAACGAGAATTATATTTAGCTGTTCCCAGCACAACATATGAAACTTTTTTTAAACTAGAGCTAGTTCAAATTGTGATTCAATCTCAAAATCTCAAGCTGCTGATTTACGAACCAGAACAGGAAGTGATTGAACGATGGATAAAATAGTTCAATATCGGGAAATTATCAAAAGCTTGATTGTAAATTACGTCAATGAAGCTGCAACTAGAGATGACGTAGAAAGACAAATGATATTTGATACGGAACATGACCATTATCAATTAGTAAATGTTGGTTGGCGAAATCGTCACCGAGTTTATGGTTGTGTGCTACATTTCGATATTAAAAATGATAAGATTTGGCTTCAATATAACGGTACAGAAATTGATTTCGCAGAGGAATTAATTAAACAGGGTGTACCAAAGCAAGATATTGTGATTGGGTTTCATTCACCATTTATGCGACAGTTCACAGAATACGCTGTTGGTTAAATCAGACACTTTTGCAATCGTAGTGATGGCGCATTTAAAAACACAACAGACGCGCCAACAACCCCAGGAACGTAAAACTTGGAAATTTAGCTTGATTCGCCGACTGTATGATTTAGGTTTGCAAGAGCAGGATATCCGCAATCTATATAGATTTATCGATTGGGTTATGATATTGCCAAAGGCATTGGAAACAGAGTTTTGGGAACAGTTCAAACAATTTGAGCAGGAGCGTACTATGAGATACGTTACTACAGGTGAGCGCATTGGCTACGAGCGCGGTAAACAGGAAGGCGAACAGGCGCTCATTCTACGACTATTACAAAGACGGGTGGGAGAATTATCACCAGAAATACAAGAGCGTATTCAATCTCTCAGAGTAGCGAGTTTAAGTACGGCAAGTTACGGGTTATACTATATTCCAACCAACGAGGTTAGTGGTAATGTTGAAGTCAGTTGAAGGAGTTTACAAATACGGTACGATTGAGTTGTCTGAAATTCCATCTGACGTGGTAGAAAGCCGCGTCATTGTTACTTTTTTAGAAGCAAAGCCAGTTAAGTTCACTCCACAAATGATGTACTTTGGTATGTTGGCTACTTCAAATCAACACTCAACCGAAGAAGATTTCAAAATAGCAGAATTTCATGGTGATTTTGATGACGGATTGGACTGGTCTTAGGTAAAAGTGAAATACGTTATCGATACCCATGCTCTCATTTGGTTCCTAGAAGGAAATCCCCGCTTGGGAAGTAACGCGAAAACAATTCTTTCAAACCCTGAGAGCCAATTAGTCATACCTGCTACAGCTTTAGCTGAGGCTGTTTGGATTGTAGAACGTGGACGAACATCGATTTCTTCAGCAACTGCTTTACTTTCAGCAGTAAATGCAGACAGTCGTGTCATGGTACATCCACTAGACATAAACGTTATTCAACAAACTATTGGTTTATCTGCGATCGCACAAATGCATGACTGACAAATTGTTGCAACTGCTATTTTTTTGGCAAATCAAGGAGAGACAGTTGTTTTGTTAACCTGCGACCAAAATATTACCGCTTCAGGATTGGTAGCAATTGCTTGGTAAGTAAGTCAGTGGAAATAACGTAAATGCATCGTTAGTGCGATCGCCATTCTAATATGCGGTGTTAATTTTTACTTTACTGTCGGGAAGTAGTGCCTAGACACTGTAGACTGGTATATATTTAGGGTTGAGCTACCGTAAAGTTGTAAGTAGTGTAATGCTTTAAGAGTGTTGATGAGGTAATCGCAGAGTAGAGAGACAGATTATTGTCGTATAAGCTACCTAACAAATGTTGTAATAACACCATGAGCGCTTGTACAATCTTCTAAAGTAACATTGCAAAAGCTAAGATATGCCAGGAAAAGAAATCCCTGATAGCGCTATTGAATTAGTTGCTAAACATATAAACACACGAAGGATACTATCGTTGCACCCTGGCTGAAAATTGGAAGGAATATCTGCTTGGAGATACAAACCGGGTAGTATGGCGAGAGTTTACCCAAAAAGACTTAGTAGACTATTGGCATAAAAAGTGGGTTACTCCTAGACTAAAGACGTTGCAAACAAATTTGAAATTAGAAGTTGTTTTGTAGATTTTGCTAATATTTACAGGTTAATAAACCTTTCTTAGCAAGCAGCTTTAGTACTTAAGATATTGAGTTCAAACCTAAGCTGACCTACTTTTCTAGTTTTATAATGTTGCTACAGTTCCTGTTTGAACCTATACTATGCTGGCACACCGCGTTGAAACAACAATCGGACAAGATCGAAAGCTGACGTTAGAAAACTTGCCATTTCACTCTGGGGAACGGGTTGAGGTAATTATCCTGTCTCAACCCCAAAAAGCATCTGAGCAAAATAGGTATCCTCTTCGCGGAACTGCTATTCAATATGTTGCGCCGACTGAACCTGTAGCTCAAGACGATTGGGAAGTTACACAATGATTTTGCTTGATACCCATATTTGGGTTTGGTGGGTTCATGGAGATACTCAGCTCACTCAGGAATATCAAGACTATATCCAAGCGCAGGAATTACAAGGCTTAGGCGTTAGTGCTATCTCTTGCTGGGAAGTTGCAAAGTTAGTAGAGCGTGGTCGATTAATTCTGCCTTTTTCTGTAGATAAATGGCTAGATCAAGCCCTTGGTTATCCTGGTATTTGTCTTGTGGAGCTAACACCCCGGATTTGTGTAGAGTCTACCCAACTACCTGGTGATTTTCATCGTGATCCTGCCGATCAAATTATTGTTGCAACAGCACGAGTTTATGATTGTCCATTGGTGACAATGGATAGCAAGATCCGCAGTTACCCTCACGTTCAGACACAGCCGTAGAGATAGTAACCTTTTTGGTGTAGGTATCACAACCACTAAGGAGCGCCAATGAACTCAGAAAAGCAAATACCAAGTATAGCGATCGCAACTGGTGCAAATCGAGGTATCGGACTCGAAGTTGCACGTCAACTTGCTCGTCAAAATATCACTGTAATTTTAGGAGCGCGTAACCTAGAAAAGGGAAAAGCCGCTGCTGAAACTTTGGCAAAAGAAGGACTTGAGGTCTTACCGCGTTGGCTGGATGTAACTAATCAAGAAAGTATCGATCGCCTAGTAACTCAAGTCAAAGAAGAATTTGGGCGATTAGATATCCTGATTAATAATGCTGGTATTCTCTATGACACTTGGCAGCAAGCAATCAATGCTAACTTTGACACAGTACACGAAGCACTAGAAACGAACACCTTTGGTCCTTGGCGCATGTGTCAAGCATTTATTCCCCTGTTACGTCAAAGCAAACATGGACGAATCGTTAATGTTTCCAGTGGAGCCGGATCGTTGACTAGCATGAGTGGTGGTACACCAGCCTACAGTGTATCGAAAGTAGCACTTAATGCACTGACTCGAATGCTAGCTGAAGAATTAAAAGGAACTGGTATTCTTGTGAACTCAGTGTGTCCAGGCTGGGTTGCTACTGAGATGGGTGGCGCAGGAGGACGACCAGTTGAAGATGGTGCAGCAGGGGTTGTGTGGGCAGCAACATTACCCGATGATGGGCCTACAGGTGGATTCTTCCGCGATGGTAAGCCTCTGGCGTGGTAAAAAAAGGAACGGGGAACAGAAAAACAAATTTTCCCCGCGTCTTCATTCAAGCTTCAGATGTTTCTGTTTGTAATTTTTGTCCTAGCTTTGGTTCAGTACCTGCGATGATGCGATCAATATTACTACGATGACGCAGAATCACGTACAAACCAGCAGCAACGCCAAACAAAATGTAGGGTAAGGGTTGATGCAGAAGTGTCATGAAAATGGAAACTGCGATCGCACCCGCAATTGAACTTAAAGACACAATCCTTGATATTGCCACAACAACGGCAAATACTCCTGCTGTTGCTAAAGCAACTTGCCAATTCATCGCCAACAAAACTCCTAAACTGGTAGCAACAGATTTACCGCCAGTAAATCCCAAAAAAATAGATTTGCTGTGTCCAAGTACCACTGAAAATCCAGCTAAAGTCACCATCCATGCTTCCCAGATTTCAGGATTGACTGTTGAGGGAATGAAATTTTGAATTTGGGCAAAATGGAATAACCAGTAAATAAGAAAGATGGCTAAAACTCCCTTTAGGCAATCAATTAACAACACAAATGCCCCAGGGCCTTTACCCAATGTTCTTAACACATTCGTTGCGCCAGTAGAACCAGAACCAACTTCGCGAATATCAATACCTTTTAATAGCTTCACCACTGTGTAGCCAGTGGGGAGAGAACCCAACACATAAGCTACAAATAAAATTGCCCCACACAAACTTAACCAAGTAGACATAATTTTGAATTATTGGTTGTTGGTTGATAATTGATTGTTAGTTGTTGGTAATAAATAATCGAAGTTACCAATGACAAATGACAAATGAGCAATGACTATTGTACAGACGCGATTTATCGCGTCTCTAATCACCAATTGATTCATCGCGTCTCTAATCACCATTGACTAAAAATCATCTTCGTAACTTCTCATCATTTTGGGGTCAGGGGCGAAGGCTAACCACAAAGGAAATTGCAATAGTGCCAAGCTAATTACTTCTTCAGAATCATCAATAATAATTAAAGGCAATTGTTTGGATTTTTCTAAGCGTTCGGCTTTTTGTGCGACTGCTTCTGGAGACTCAAATAATACAACACCCCGATCAGGACCAAAATCTGGACGACCAATTCCTAAACAATCTTGTAAACCGCGTCGCCATTCACCCAAGCGTTCCGGTGTATTAGCTAAAACTAGAGTACGGATGCGATCGCCATAAATTTTGTGCAATATCGAAATCGCTGCGGAGGCTACTAGTATATTTTGTAACCTACTGCCCATTGTCCGTAAAGCACCCCGTCCACCTTGGTTGAAAAACCAGTTAGAAACTCTTTCGGCGTGGACTGGTTCAAAGGTACGACGCAACTGCCACGCTGGGCCATAATAATCTGGTTTAGTGCGGTATTGGTCAATGAGGCGACGAATTTGCTTGCTAGTGTCTTGAAATTGCTGTTGGGTAAATTGTGGTGTTCCTAATTCGGTTTCAGCCGATCTGACTTCCTTGATCAAAACTTTTTCTGGTTCTGGTTTTGATGCTGGAACTAATTGTAATTGTTCTGCGGCTATTGCTAAATCCTGTAAGCTACCAGCTAGATAGTCTTTAAAACCCTGTACTCGGATTGCTAATTCTTGAGAAGCACCTGCAAACGTGGTTCGCATCTCGTTGCGAATGCGTTCTTGACGCCGTTCTAGTTGTTCTACAGAAATTTGCAGCGCATTTTTACGTTGTTCTAAGCCAGAAAGCGTCTCTTGCACAAAATTTCCCATTGCAATTTGCGTTTGATTCATTTGCGCTTGCAGGGTTTTATATGAAGCTTGTAAGTTAGCAATTTCTGCTTTTAAGGCTTGTTCTTGTTCTTGTAACTCAGCTAGTTGTTGTTGTTTGGCTTGAATTTCTGGTTGATTTTCTGATCCGAAAGTGGTGATTGCTTCTTGTTGCTCCACTGCAAACTCATCATTAGGATTAGTTGCTTGTGAGTTTGCTGTTAAATGATTTTGGTTTTGTTCTGTATCCACTGTCGAGTTTTGCGTCATTGCTTCTAATACTGGTTCAACAGCTAAGTTTTCTCTTTGTCCATTTGTAGGTATAGGAGGGCTTTTTTCCTCTCTGGATTGCAAAGATTCGTCTGTGGGTTGTTGATTTTGAGCTTCCTCTGGATACATAAAAATTAGTGTAATTCCTATGACGCAATTTAAAGAACTTTTAGCAAATATACAATCTAAGATTAAATCAGTTACCAGTTCTCAGTGATCAATTTGTAGCTGATAACTGTTAACTGATCACTGATCACTGATTTCCTAAATACGTGGACAGCGTTGTTCCAAACAAATTTTTAGAGTCTTGGGATCAAATAAAATTGGTAGAAAATGGATGCTTTTAACTTCTTTAAAGTAAAACAGGATGGGAACACGATCCCAGAATATCCGCCAATTTTGCCATTCTTGATAAGAAAAGCGCCGAATTAATTTTTCTCCTCTGTATACATCTAAATCAGTGGCAGTAAATTGTAGGCGCAATGTTACTGTCTGAAACATGAGAAATAATCCAAATAGTGCGATCGCACCTCCTACCCAAGGTTGCACTAATAGCAGTGGAATAACCGTAATCACTAACACTACAGGGATGTTGTAACTAGGCTTAAGTTCCACAGTTGAAGTTGATAATGGTGTGCTTGTTGTAGTCACAGTCTCAAATCCTGTTCTGTTAGTAGACATTATTCTTATTTTAGGAGTTAGTGGTTAGTCAACCTCTAGCAGGATTTTGGATTACTCTGTCGAGTAGACAGGGAGTGTCTACTTGCAGAAGTCGCTAACGCGCCTACCAAAGGTAGCCGCACTTCGTGCGTCTATGGATTTTGGATTGACCATTAACTAAAACCCCTGTGTTAACGCACTCCCAGTTCCTTGAAACATTAACCAAGAAAGAAAGAAATTACTAGCAAATATGACCAACAAGGCAGTAACGACAGCAGTTGTCGTTGATTGTCCCACACCTTTGGCTCCTCCCGTTGTTGTCAAGCCCCAGTTGCAACCAATAATAGCGATCAAAACTCCAAAACAACACGCCTTGATCATGGCGCTGACAATATCCCAAGTGTCCAGAAAATTACGGGCTGAGTCCAGAAACTGCGTATCAGAGAGGTTGTAAATATTTGTAGCAATGATCAAGCCTCCCAGCATACCCGTCACCAACGACAGCAGGGTTAAAATTGGCATCATCAAAAAGCAAGCAAGTAAACGGGGAATAACTAGATAATCAATTGGATCTGTCTTCAGCATCAATAAAGCATCTATTTGTTCAGTTACTCGCATTGTTCCAATCTCGGCTGCAAACGCCGAACCAACACGTCCTGCTATAACTACAGCTGTGAGGACGGGTGAAAGTTCCCGTGTTAACGCCACTGCTAATACTCCACCAACCAGGTTTCCTGCACCAAAGTTGATAAACTCCCGTGCTACCTGAATAGTAAATACCGCACCTACAAAAACAGCCGTTAGTAGCGCAATAAATAGCGAATCTGGCCCTACTACAGCCAACTGTTCTACAGTATTACGACGATGGATTTTTCCTCTAAGGAGATGGATTATAACTTGTCCACCTAAAAAAATCGCTGTCAGCAATCGCTGACTCCATTTTCCCAAACTAGATGTAGATGTAATCTCGCTCAATGTTCACCAGCTAACTCAGTAACTGCAATAAGAATAGCAATTTAGTCAATGGTCAATGGTTATTCTCCCCATCTTCCTTGTCTCCCTTCAAATTTTGGTTAACTAAGTTTAAATCTCATCTCAGAAATTAACATTCAAATCAGTAGGAGTTTTTCTCTAAGTATGCTGATAAAGAGTCCTGCTAGGCTAGGTTTTTCGGGATTATCTAGATTGGATCTCTTGTCTGGGTTGAAGGCATATCTGAAAATTTGTGTGTAGGTATTTTAATGAAAACTTAAGATTTTTGAACTCTCGTCCATTGTATTGCGATCGCACTTATTGTAGAAAGTGACTACTCAGCTAAACGGCTATTGCTTTTTTAATTCAGGGAGCCAGACCTTCATGACGATTTGGATTAACTTTCTCCGCTCGCTACTGCTGACGATCATCTTTAGTTTTGTCGCACCCATGTTCTTTGTCGGCAGCATACTATTAACTGTGTCGCTAATGGGTCATATCCCTATCTTGCAAGCTGTGACCGAAGCGATCGCTAACCCAATTATGCAGTTTCTCGCTATTTTTGGTAGCGGCAACGCTATCGAAGGGTTATTTACTATTAGTTTGACCTGTAGCTTTGTTGGGGGATTGTTTGATACTTACGCTTATTACAGATGTCAGATTTTACGCTAACATTTTTGTCACAGCAGCATTTTTCCAGCCGATTTTATATTGGACGTCAAGATGCAGTCAGTAAAAGAATATCGCTATACTGTTTGTGGGCGTAGACTCTTAGCGTTTTTTTCTATGCCAGAGGCATTCCCCTAGATGCCTCACCCTACTCTTGCCGCTTATGTATAAACTACATCAAGCTGAGGTCAGCAAAAATCACAATAAGCTGGTATAGTTAAGTTTTATATATAAAAATATTTTTTTGAATAAAATTATCTTATTGTGGCGTAGACTTAATCGTCACATAATTAAAGCTTGGTATAACCTTTCACCTCATTCATCGATGGGAGCCTACTAGTCAGATTTGTTCCGAATGTGGCTACAAATGGGGTAAGCTGGATTTGAAAGTTCGGTCGGTTCGATGCCTCAACTGTGGCACTGAACACGACGGAGACGAAAATGCAGCAAAGAAATATAAACAAAGTCGGGATAGGGCATTGCCACGACTCTAAACGGGCGCAGAGGAAGAATAAGACTATTTCGATAGCATCATCCGATGAAGCGTCAAGAATCACCGTCTCTTCAGAGCGGTGAGTATGTCAATTTTAAAAGTATTGTTGACCGATAATCCCTTGATGGTACAAGCCCCCAGATTTATCCGTGGGGTCAATCCAAAATCACGCCACGTGCTACAACGGAGGGAACCTCCAAGGGCGCAGTGGCTCCAAAATCTAAAATCCAAAATAGTTTGACTGCACATGGTTTGGCCTTTTAAGCCTAGATTTCGTAAACAAATAGCTCGAATTGAAATTACTGGTGCGATCGCTAGCAACACTCGCAAACGCGTACTAGAAGCCCTAGAAACCGTAGAAGAAAAGAAATTCCCAGCTTTACTGCTACGTATTGATAGCCCTGGGGGTACGGTTGGTGATTCACAAGAAATTTACAGCGCCCTCAAACGCTTACGTGAAAAAGTAAAAATCGTAGCTAGTTTTGGTAATATTTCTGCGTCTGGTGGCGTCTACATTGGGATGGGCGCTGAACACATCATGGCTAACCCAGGGACAATTACGGGTAGCATTGGTGTAATTTTACGTGGCAACAACTTAGAACGCCTGCTCGAAAAGGTTGGTGTGTCCTTCAAGGTAATTAAATCTGGTCCTTACAAAGACATTTTGGCATTTGACCGAGAACTGACTGAACCAGAACAGAATATTTTGCAAGAATTGATTGATACAAGTTATCAACAGTTTGTGCAAACAGTCGCCGAAGGAAGAAATTTAGCCGTAGAAACTGTGAAAACTTTTGCTGACGGTCGGATTTTTACTGGTCAGCAAGCCGTAGAATTAGGGATTGTAGACAGGTTAGGCACTGAAGAAGATGCTCGTCGCTGGGCAGCAGAACTAGTTGGTCTTGATCCGGAAAAAACACCCGTCTTTACCCTAGAAGAACGAAAACCTTTGTTGAGCCGCTTGTTACCAGGGAATCGTCAGGCTGCATCTGGAATTAGCTGGCTAGAATTTGAAGTGTCTACAAGTGGTCTACCTTTGTGGTTGTATAGACCATAAAAATGTCAAGTGTCAATTGTCAAATGCTCATAGCATAAAGTTTTGACAATTGACTCTTGACAATTGACTCTTGACTCTTGACTCTTGATTAATTAAGGAGGATAAATGGTGGAGTGGCGAATGCGTGCGATTCGCGGCGCAACAACCGTTTCAGAAAATACGGTTGAGGCAATGCAAGAATCAGTAATGGAACTATTAGATGAGTTGGAAAAGCGTAATCAACTGCATCCGTCGGATATTATTAGCATTACTTTTACAGTCACGCAGGATTTGGATGCAACTTTTCCGGCTGCGATCGCACGCCAACGCCCCCACTGGGATACTGTCGCTATGCTAGATGTACAACAAATGCATGTCGAAAGCAGTTTAAAACATTGCATTCGCTTTTTAGTTCATGTCTATTTACCTGTATCTGCTCCAGTGTCTCATATCTATTTACGTCAAGCCCAAAAGTTGCGTCCTGATTGGTGTTTACCCTTAGCGCATCGGGACTAAACCAGCCTCCTCTATTAGCTGTTGTCCTTGATCAGTCAACAAAAGATTTGTATAAGCTTCTCCTGCTTGTTGCTGTTGACTGTTGTTTTGCTTAGTAATTACATATAACTTGGTAATTATTGGGTAACTACCATCATTAATAGCCTCTGTATTGACTTGATTGCGTTGTTGGGGACACTGATTTTTCGATACTGGAGGTTCAATGTAGGGTGAAACTAATTTTGTCGAATCTAAACCCACAGTTAATAGTTTAACTGTACATTGAAATACTATTGTCCGAGCAGCAGCGTAATAAATACCACCAGGAGTCTGATTAACTCGGCGCAGTGCTTCTGTCGGAGAGTAAACATACTGGATGTTAGAACCAAAAGTTTGCTGGTTTAAAATTTCTTTGTCACCAAAGATGACTGTATCTGCACTTTCCGGGCGTTGAGAGAAGGGGGTAATTGCTAGATCCGGTCCGTCTAGTTGTTTCCAATTAGTGATTTTTCCGAAATAAATCTGCTGTAATTGTTCCACAGTCAGACCTGAGACTTGCAGCGATGGATGAGTTGCGATCGCAATACCATCAACAGCAACCTGACGTGACGCAAGTTGGAAACCTCGTTGAGTAGCGATTTTCTGTTCTGCGGCGCTGGGGGGACGAGAAGATTCCACAAAATCCAATTTCCCGTCAAGTAACATCTGAATTCCCGATCCAGAACCCGGACTGCTACTGGTGGGGTCTACATAGAGTAACTGTAGTTCTGGGCGAGCATTTTGGATTTGAGCATCAACTAATGTTCTAATTGACGCCCAAGCAGTACTTCCACCATGTTTGAATGAGCCAATGGGAACGTTAGTAATTGTCTGGAAAGTTGAATCACTACGACCAGAGGTAGTACTTGTACCTTGACTCATAGGTCTTGAGAAAGTACCGTTATCAATTTGCAAGCGCGGTCTGAGCCATAACCACAGTCCACCAATAATTATGATTGTGATGAGTTCGCCGACAATTAGACCTCTGACTATTTGTACAGCGTCTTTGCTCAGTGGTACGCCTCTTCTGCGTTCATTAGTCATCTTTTGTTACTGGCGTTTACTGGATTATACCAATTCGGAATTTTAAATTAAGAATTTAAAATTCCGAATTTCTCGCTATTTTTGAATGCACTCCTGATAACTCTTGATAAGATTTAAATATTACTTCTGGTGGTTATAGGTAAATCTATTTTAGTGGAAACTATATATTAAATTTATAAGTAAATTAGTCTTAAGTAAAGTTACTTAATGTAATCGTCAGATACACCATAATAATGTTAAGTCAGTTACTAGGAGAGCGATACCAAGTTGTTCAGGTTTTAAGTCAAGGTATATTTTGTCAAACGTATATAGCGCAGGACATCTACTCTTACGACTGTCCTATCTGTGTAGTCAAGCATTTTTTACCAAGTAATAAATGTCCTATACCAATAGAAATACGTAGGCGTTTATTTATTCGAGAAACAGAAGCCCTGAAAAAGCTGGACAATTATGACCTAGTTCCCAATCTTCTGACTCATTTTGAAGATAATCTTGAGTTTTACCTGGTACAGGAATTCATTGATGGACATCCCCTGAGTGCAGAACTTCCTGTTGGTAAGCGTTGGTCAGAAACGGAAGTCTTTCAATTACTGGTAGAAGTTTTAGAAATCCTGAATTTTATTCATAATCAGGGGTTGATTCATCGCGATGTTAAGCCAAGCAACATTCTCAGACGTAAGCAAGATAATCGCTTAATCTTGATTGATTTTGGTGCTGTGAAACCCATCTGGAATCAATTGATCAAAGATTTTATTTCCCATGATCAAAATACTACCATTGCGATCGGTACACCTGGATACATGCCTCATGAACAAGAGCGAGGTAAACCCCGTCCTAATAGTGATATTTATGCTCTAGGTATGATTGGTATCCAAGCACTAACGGGAGTTCATCCGACACATCTACCAGAAGATCATCATACAGGTGAAGTAATTTGGCAAAACCTAACCTCAGTCAATCTTGAGTTAGCCTCAGTACTCAATAAGATGGTGCATTATCACTTTAAAGACCGATATCAATCAGCACAAGAAGCACTATCAGCATTGCTACCTTTGGCTAGTTTATACACATCCACTCAAGCAGCAAATTCTACATTACTATTCAAATTTTCACCTCAAACCTTACCACCAGAAGAGGATACTTATCTAATTTCTGGAGAACACAAAACATTAGCACCACAGTTGATCGACCAAACAAGCAAATTCACAATTCCAGAGACATTAGTCTCACCAACTAATATCTACAAATCAATCCAAGATCATGAAAAGTTGGAACTGCAAAATATCTCATCAGCACAGAGTAATAACCAAGCTTTTGATCATGATAGTCACGCAATAAATTCCACTATGACAATTTTTATCAAAAGACCAGCTTTGTTAATAGGGCTGGTGCTAGGAACGATCTCTGGTTTAATTTTAATGGTTGTCAGTTATTGGTCAGTGCAGATAGTTACTCCTGCTCCTAAAATGCAAGACTTGCAATTACACAAAAATGTCGCCCCTTAAGTTTTGCTGATTACTAACCTATGTTCACCAAGTGATCGATTCTGGTTAGGTTGGACACTATCCCTATAAATCAAAAACGCTACAATTCCAACCACAACAAAATTAGTAATTAGCAGTCCAATAGTACTCCACATCGAAATTTTCATCTTGATCACCAGTGATGATTTGAGCTAGTATTTTGCGTACTATCACTCACGAATAACTATTGTATACAAGTTGCAATCAAAGCAAATAACATTGATATTTTATATCATGTTCGTTTGAACGCTTATAGTCTCGGTTGAAATAGGTAATGGGTAATTGGTAATTGACCCATTACTCATTACCCATTACCGAGAAATCACACTCCGAGCTTGATGTAGGATGAGCTTAATCCACTGCTTTTTTCCCATGAAAACGAATTCCTAAAACAATGTCGTAAAGGAAATCAAAAAAATCTTTTTTCTGGAGTAATCCTAAAGATAGATGACAACCTTTTTGATCTAACAGGGGTTTCATGAGATGGTATGTAGGCTGATAATTGTACCAAGGGATAGAAGGCCACAAATGATGAATTAAGTGGTAATTCTGTCCAAGAATCAAAATGTTGAGAATTGGGTTAGCATAAACACGAGCATTTTTCCAGCGATCGCGTTCCGCAAAAGGACGATGGGGCAAATAATCAAAAAATAATCCCAAAGCTAGCCCTACGATACCAGAAGGTACAAACCAAAAATTGAGAATGTAACCCAAAAAATGATAATGAACTGCGGTAAAGACAATTGTCACCACAAATAAGCGGCTGAGAAACCATTCTAGAAGTTCATACTTCCGCCAGAGACGTCTTTTAAAGAAA
This sequence comes from Pelatocladus sp. BLCC-F211, assembly GCF_041928655.1. Taxonomy (NCBI): domain Bacteria; kingdom Bacillati; phylum Cyanobacteriota; class Cyanophyceae; order Nostocales; family Hapalosiphonaceae; genus Pelatocladus; species Pelatocladus sp. BLCC-F211. Next base: position 19,212 of record NZ_JBHFLM010000101.1, read on the forward strand.
AATATTTCGTGATAGAAAAAACGCACTGCGATTAACCACAGTGGACCACCTGTAGAGACAAAATGGTCTGGGTCGTTTTTCGGATCGTTGACATGAGCATGATGCTGTAAATGAACCCGTGTAAACACCGGAAAAGCAAAAACTAGCATCAAAGCGCTACCATGCCCTAACATCGCATTAATGATCTTATTGCGATGGGCAGACTGGTGACAGGCATCGTGAATTACCGTACCGGAAATATGCAAGGCAAGGATATTCATCACAAATGATATCCAGTGCGGCCAGTGCCAAACCCAGTAACCAAGGCAAGATAATACAACGATCGCTACAGCTGCCAAAAACATTAGCAGCGTCGGATTGAAGCCACCAGGAGGCGCTAACAATTCTTTGGGGGGGACTGTCAGTGGCTTCTGTACCTCCGACGTCAGCATCGTGAACTCCTTCATTAATCAAATTTTGCTAGTTAACTAAGGGTCAAGTCAGGGTAAAGCTAAAAGGGTAAAGTAAAAAACATTTCCCTTCAGTTTCTCCTAGAGGAAAAGTGATAGCACTCAATCCGCTCTGAAAAATAATAAAGTTTTAAAGTTTTGTGTAGCAAGATTTATCGATAATCTTCGCATATCATGGGCAAAATAACGGTATGATTCGAGTCGAAGCTTTTAGCTTTGATATTTAACCCGCTATAAGTTACCGCCATTAAATCAGCCAACAGTAAACAGTAAACAGTGATCAGTGACCATTTATCAACCTGACAACTGAACAACTGACAACTGATAACTGAATTTAGGGTGTAAGGGTGTAAGGATGTGATGGTAAGGATTTTGATTTTCCTACACCCATACACCTCATAAACCCCTGGTGAAGCTAATTCCCTGAGTAGCTCCCTAGATTCATCCCCGTATGCAATTGAAAGACTCTTTACGCCGTACCAAAATTGTTGCCACCATTGGCCCTGCTACCAGCAGTCCAGAAATGCTCAAAGCTATTATTGAAGCTGGTGCAACAACACTTCGATTGAACTTTTCTCATGGTTCCCATGCTGATCATCAGCGTAATATTCGCTTAATTAGGCAAACAGCCTTTGAACTTAATCAACCGGTGGGAATTCTCCAAGACTTGCAAGGGCCGAAAATTCGCTTGGGCAAGTTTGATAATGGATCGATAGTGTTAGCAAAAGGCGATCGCTTCACCTTGACCAATCGTCCAATAGTTGGTACACAAGAAATCAGCTGCGTGACCTACGATTATTTAGCAGACGAAGTACCTGTAAGGGCGAGAATTCTCCTTGATGATGGACGAGTCGAAATGGTCGTTGAGGAGATCGACAAAGAAAAAGGTGATCTCCACTGTCGTGTTACCGTCCCTGGTACTCTTTCCAATAACAAAGGCGTAAACTTTCCTGGAGTTTACCTTTCCATTAAAGCCATGACCGACAAAGACCGTGAAGATTTGATGTTCGGTCTGGATCAAGGTGTTGACTGGGTAGCACTTTCCTTTGTTCGCAACCCCCAAGATGTCATGGAAATTAAGGAGCTAATTTCCAGCGCTGGTAAAAATGTACCAGTAATTGCCAAAATTGAAAAGCACGAAGCGATCGAACAAATGGAAGCAATTTTGGCTTTGTGTGATGGGGTGATGGTTGCTAGAGGCGATTTAGGTGTAGAACTACCAGCAGAAGACGTCCCCATGTTGCAAAAGCGATTAATTGCTACTGCTAATCGCTTGGGAATTCCCATCATCACCGCCACCCAGATGTTAGACAGCATGGTCAGCAATCCCCGTCCTACCCGTGCTGAAGTGTCGGATGTGGCAAATGCCATTCTCGATGGTACGGATGCGGTGATGCTCTCCAATGAAACTGCTGTTGGTAAGTTCCCAGTTGAAGCTGTGGCGACGATGGCGCGGATTGCGGAAAAAATTGAGCAAGAAAACATCCAAAACAATAACGCTAGCCAAGTTAGAGATCGAAAGCGCTCCATTCCGAACGCAATTAGCCAAGCAGTAGGACAAATCGCTCAACAACTAGGAGCCGCAGCCATTATGAGTTTGACTCAAACAGGCTCCACAGCTCGCAACGTTTCCAAATTCCGTCCTTGGACACCTATTTTAGCAATTACACCCCATGTAAATGTCGCCAGACAATTGCAACTGGTATGGGGAGTCAAACCTTTGTTGGTATTAGAATTACCCTCAGCTGGTCAAACGTTCCAAGCAGCCTTAAACGTAGCCTTAGAAAATAATCTTGTTTTTGAAGGAGATTTGGTAGTCATGACCGCCGGTACACTGCAAGGCGTTTCCGGCTCCACTGACTTGATCAAAGTAGAAGTTGTAACAGCGATACTAGGACGGGGAATTGGACTCGGACAAGGCTCGGTCAGTGGTCGCGCACGAGTCGCACACACCAGTATGGATGTGAGTAACTTTAACCCTGGTGATATTTTGGTTGCACCCCGCACCAGTGCCGATTTTGTCGAAGTAATTCGCAAATCCGCAGGTATTATTACTGAGGAAGAGAGTCTCACTTGTCACGCAGCAGTCATCGGTTTGCGTCTCGGCGTTCCTGTGATAGTTGGCGTCAAGAAAGCCACACAAGTAATTCGAGATGGCTCGATTCTTACAATGGATATGCAACGGGGTTTAGTTTACTCTGGAGCAGTGGGAACTCCTTAAGAGTTAAAGGGTTTGTAGTGAGCGCTTTAGCGCTCAAAAAGGACTAAAGTCCTCACTACAAACACATAAAGTTTTTCAGGATTTCTGTTGTTGCTAGTCCTGTTTTTTCCCAACTAAATTGATTTGCTCTGTTGATACTAGCAATACATAGGCGATCGCGCAGTTGTGTATCAGTCGCAATTTTATCCATTGCTTCTGTAATTTCTCTGATATTATAAGGATTGATCAGAATCGCAGCATCACCAGCGACTTCTGGGAGAGAGGAAATATTGGAGGTTATTACGGGAGTACCGCAGGCCATTGCTTCTAGAACCGGGAAACCGAAACCCTCCCAGAGACTAGGAAAAACGAGTGCGATCGCCCCACTGATAATTTTTGGTAATTCGCTGTAGGGAACATAATCCAAAAATTTGACTTGCTTACCGATACCCAATTCCTCAACTTGTGCTTGCAACACAGGAGTATAACGCTGATCCTGTGGTCCTGCTAACCACAATTGGTAATCATGATGATTTGGTAAGCTGGCAAAAGCAGCAATGAGTCTGTTGAGGTTTTTATAAGGATCGTGTCTACCAATATAAAGAAAATAAGGGCAAGATTTTGATAACGCGGACATAGGGAGACAGGAGAGATGAGAAGCTAAACCAGAAAAACTCCTCCCTTGTCCCCCTAGTCTCCCTTGTCCCCCCTGTCCCCGATCCCCGATCCCCGATCCCCGATCCCCGATCCCCACATCTTCTACAAAGGGTCGAAAATGATTAACATCATGCGCTAGAAGAATTGGCGTAATTTTCCTCACAGGAATTTGGTAAAAATCAGTAATATCTTTAGCGGTAGCTTGGGAATTACAAATAATGTGTTGCGCTTGCTGAAGAACTTGGGGAATATAGTGGCGAAAGTAGGGTGTCAAAGGCGAAAAACGTTTAGGAAAACGCAATGGAATTAAGTCGTGAACCATCACGACAAAACGAGAATTAGAATAGAGTGGCGCTTCTGGAATCGGGGAGAAAATTAGTTGAGATTTTAGCTTTTTATATATTTTTGGTAATTGAAACTGTGTCCATACTAAGCGATCAAAATGCCCTTTTGTACCATCCGCAGGCGTCAGATTACCAGGAATTGAGTAACATTTAAATTCTGGATAATTTAGAGCAGTTAATAAAGTAGGATGAAGATATTTTAAATAAGGAAAAAGATTTTTGGCATAATTACTTATGCCTGTAGGCTGAGAAAATACCACAGATAAATTAATTAATAAATCGCTCATTTATTCAAACTTAATTCGCTCATAAATTTGATGATATGGTATTTTACAGTTAACTGAAAGTAGAGTCAAAATTCCATCTTGAGCATCAGATTCTCTAAATAACCAATTTCCATCTGATGTTTTACTAAATTGCTCAATGTGAATTGAATACTGATCAATTAAAATATATTCTTGGAATTCAGATATAGAACGGTAATAAGAAAATTTATCGCCGCGATCGTGACTGCTTGTAGATTTCGATAGAACCTCGAAAATTATACAAGGGTTGAGGATTGTATCAGTACGTCCTTCTTCAAAAATAGGTTCATCTTTAATAATTAAGATATCTGGATAAGTGTATTGACGATAGCGAGGAATCCATAAGCGTAAATCATTGGCATAAATGCTGTAACCTTGTTCTTTAAGGGCAAGAGTTAGAGCAATAATCAAATTAATAATGATTTGATTATGATTAATCGAACCTCCTGTCATTGGAATAATTTCTCCATCACAATATTCGCTGCGGTACTCAGCAGTTTCTTCATGTGCCAAGTACTCTGCTGTTGAGTAGTAACGGGGTAGACTTTGCACAACCATAACACTTGTTTGTAGTTCAAAACTCAGTCAGATAACCTTAGTCTAACATTGGGAATCTTGTTATTCACTCATTACGTCCTTTCCACCAATAAATAAAAACTCCATAAATTTTACCCAACCCTATCTGAGGTTTGATAAACATCAAGACTAACGCATAAAAAATCAGCCTGGTTAATCTCAAGCTGAAAACTAGTTTATTTGTATATCTATCTAAACTTAATAAATAACCATAGGTGCTATTTGTTATTTTTCGGAAGATATATTTATTTGTAATAGAAGAAGGCTGATGTATGACTCCAAATTCTTGAGTGATTGCTATGAGATGTCCTTGCTGGGCGTAACGTTGACAAAAATCGAAGTCTTCATAATAAAGAAAATAAGCAGGATCAAATAAAGGACATTCTCCAAAGTTGCAGAGATTAATTATGAAACTACAACCTGTTACCCAATCACATTTAATATAATCTGTGTTTGGATCGGTAAATAGATTTAGACTTGAAATTTCGCCTGTTTTCGCATTAAAATAACCACCTGCAAACCAAACTTCACCAGCAGGAGTATGAATAACTGTACCAAGAATAGAAATTTCAGGGTGAGATTTCAAAAATAACTGGAGTTTCTCTAAATGATTTTCTTGGAAATATGCATCTGGATTAATTATCCAAACAATAGCTTGTGAGTCTTCAGTATATATATATTTCAACCCAAGATTACAAGCATTGCCAAAACCCAAATTATTTGCAGCATTTAAAATAATTACATAATCATTTTTAAGATTGTTAATTGAATCATCATCAGGAGAGTTGTTGATGATAACTACCTTAAAATCTAAATTTTTCTGATTGGGTAAAGAAGCAATTAATTTGGCAATAAGATGCGTTGAATAATAGTTGACTGTTAAAAAGTAGATCACGTTAATTCGATTTGACAGTCATCACCAATCATAAATCGCAAGGCTTTCGGACGCCGTAGAGCAGTGGTTAATTGCGCCCTTTGTCCAATCACGCTGTCAATAATACGTTGATGAATTCCTGTTATTTTAGCACCTTCTAAAACTACACTATGTTCTATATCACTTTCAATCAGTTTGGTATGATCGGCAATGCTTGTGTAAGGGCCTATGAAGCAGTTTTCTAAATAACAATTGTTACCTATGACTACAGGACCACGAATAGTAGTGTTAACTATTTTAGAATTAGCGCCAATCTGAACTCGCCCAATTATATTACTTTCGGCATCTATTTCCCCTAAGATTTTTGTGTTTAAATAGGTATCAAGAATCAGGCGATTTGCTTCTAATAAGTCATCTTTTTTACCAGTATCTAGCCACCAGCCTTCCAATTGACAAGCTAGGACTTGCTTTTGCTGGTCTATAAGGTATTGAATAGCATCAGTAATTTCGAGTTCACCTCGTGCAGAAGGTTGGATACAGGCGATCGCATGATGAATAATGTGAGAAAAAAAGTAAACCCCCACTAATGCCAAATTAGAAGGGGGTACTTTCGGTTTTTCGACTAACTGCAAAACTCGTCCGCTTTCATCAACCCTAGCTACACCAAAAGCGCTAGGATTATTTACTTGACGCAAGAGAATAATCGCATCTTGCTGTTGAGTAGTAAATTTTTGCAGAAAGTAGCTTAAATCGCCTTGTTGAATTAAGTTATCGCCTAAGTACATCACAAAAGGCGAATCTCCCAAAAAGGGATAAGCAACTTTCACCGCGTGGGCGAGTCCTGCTGGTTGTTCTTGTAAGATATAGGTAATTTTTGCTCCAAAGCGATCGCCATTTCCGGTTTTAGCTTGTACTTCTGTTCCCGTTTCTGGGCTGATGATGATACCAATATCAGTTATACCAGCGGCAACCATCTCTTCAATGCCATACCATAGAATTGGCTTATTTGCAACGGGTACAAGTTGTTTTGCCCCTGTATAAGTTAGAGGACGTAAACGAGTACCTTTACCGCCAGCAAGAATTAATGCTTTCATAAGTATTGGTTTAGAAGATATTGAATATTAGTTAGCAATATAAAAATAGCTACTAACTACTAACTAATAACTCTTGCAACATTTTCCTTAATCTTTGTCGCCAATGGGGCGGATGATTTCCCAAAATCTCTGCTATTTTGGCACATGCTAGAACTGAGTAGCTTGGGCGGTGGGCTGGTGTAGGATATTCGGGAGTAGTAATCGGGATAACTCGTTGGATTTTCAGTGGAAAACCTAATTGTTGGGCTTCTTCAAAAATTGCCACAGCAAAGTCATACCAGCTAGCAACGCCACTGTTGGTATAGTGGTAAGTTCCAGCAATTTCTGAATTCAATTGGGGTATTAATTTAGCTATGGTTTCTGCTATGTCTTTCGCCCAAGTAGGACTACCGATTTGATCTGCGACAACCCGAATTTCTTCTCTTTCTCCTCCTAGTCGTAGCATCGTTTTGACAAAATTGCTTTTACCAAAAGTTCCATAAACCCAAGCAGTACGTAGAATGAGATGATGATTGTAAGTCTCGCGAATACCTTCTTCTCCTGTTAGTTTAGTTTGACCATAGATACTTAAGGGGTTAGTTTGATCTTCTTCTTGATAAGGACGACAATTGTTGCCATCAAAAACGTAATCAGTAGATATATGAATCAAAAAAGCTTGTTGTTTTTTGGCTTCCTGTGCCAGAATTTGCGGGGCTGTTGCATTAATAGCTTTTGCTAATTCTGGTTCACTTTCAGCTTTATCAACCGCAGTATAAGCAGCAACATTGATGATAATTTTTGGTTGCTTTTCTCTAATTACACTGGATATAGTATCTGGTTGGGCAAAATCTACAGTGGGACGCGCAACTGAAATTACATTGGCGTAGGTTGATAAAATTTGTTTTAGTTCTTGACCTACTTGACCATTACTACCGATTATTAGAATTAATTTACTCATAAATTAATACTTGAAAATACTGATTCTAAAGCATTAGTTTGTATTTTTAATATTTTTTTAATGTCAAGTTAGCGGATATCATTATGTGAATAATGAACAAAGATATAAGCATGTAGCGATCGCCCTCCAAACCCATATTTAGTTCATTTTGCAAAAATGCTGCCACAGTTTACGCCACAACCACAATCATCTACTTCATCGCTAAAATAGGGCATTGAGTGAAAACTTCGGACTCTGGAAAAAGTTTACCTGCCTTGTCTTTAATAGATAGGATTGGTGATGTGGTGAGACGCCAGTCTATTCCCAAGTCGGGATCATTCCAAAGGATGCATCGTTCATACTGGGGTGCATAGTAATCTGTGGTTTTATAAAGGACTTCGGCAAATTCTGAAAGTACAACAAAACCGTGAGCAAACCCTGGTGGTATCCAAAGTTGGCGTTTGTTCTCGGCGTTGATTTCATAACCTATCCACCTACCAAAGGTCGAGGAGCTTTTTCTGATATCTACAGCAACATCAAATATACTACCACTAACTACTCTGACCAACTTTCCCTGTGGTTGTCGAATTTGGTAGTGTAAACCACGCAAAACATTTTGTTTGGAGTAAGAATGGTTATCTTGGACAAAGTTAAATAAATGGCTAGTAGCTTCAGCAAATTTTTTATAATTATAGCTTTCAAAGAAAAAGCCACGATCATCTTGGAAGACTTCAGGTTCAATTATGAGAATATCAGGAATTTCAGTACAAATAATCTTCATTTTAGTAGCAATTTTACAGACTATCAATGTATATTCAATTACTATAAATTGAATATACCAAATATAGTAAAAACAAACTCAAAATTAACTTTCAATTATCTCCTAGATTACTGCTGATTGAGTTAGTCAAATTTATGATACAACCTTGGTATTGGCGATCGCTTCCTTTAAGAAATCGCACTGGTTCCGATATTTTCGCTGCTTTATTTGGTTATAAACAGACATTAGGAATAGCAACTTTATTAGAAAGTCCATACCCAACACCAACAGATAACCCTCAACTATCCCGTTATTCTATTTGTGCAGGCGCTCCTCGTTATCTAGATGGATACCCCCAAATGTGGACTCCGGCGCTGGGAGAAGTTTTACCATTTCTCGAACAGTTACTGCAACAAAAAGTAGGGGGAGTAAGAGGACAAGGGGGAGAAAATATTTTTCACGCTCCTCCTCACACCTCCCTATCTCCTCACCTCCCCTTTACGGGTGGTTGGCTAGGTTGGTTAGGGTATGATATCGCCAGAGAAATTGAGCAGCTACCATACACTAAATCTGATTCATTACCATTTCCGGTTGCTTTTTGGTACGAACCAGATAGTTTTGCCGTTTTAGATCATTGGGAGCAAATCTTATGGTTAGCCGCCAGTAGCCCCGATGAATTCGATGAATTAGAGAGAAAGTTGGAAGAAGACACGGAAACTAAAAGACTCGAAGACACGGAGAAATTTTTCATAAAACCCCCATCTCCCCCTGTCTTTTTGTCCCCTTTCTCTCCCTCTAATACTCTGCGCTTCTACAGTTCTCAAGAAGAATACGAAGCAGCAGTTAACCATGCCAAAAAATACATTCAGGCTGGAGACATATTTCAAACAAATCTCTCGTTACGGTTTGAAACACAAACAACTGTTTCTGGTTGGGAGATATATCGTGCTTTGCAGCAAATCAATCCTTCTCCTTTTGCTTGCTATTTTCAAACACCGTGGGGAGAAATCATTAGTTGTTCACCAGAGAGGTTAGTAAAATCACAAAGACATACAGACACCAAATTTCATGTCTCCACCAGACCGATCGCCGGAACGCGATCGCGTGGGATGATGCCAGAACAAGACCAAAAATTAGCAGAAGATTTACTCAATAACACCAAAGAACGTGCCGAACATATCATGTTAGTGGATTTAGAACGTAATGATTTAGGACGGGTGTGTGAATGGGGAAGTGTGAACGTTGATGAATTACTGACTATTGAACGCTATAGTCACGTTATGCATCTGGTTAGCAACATCACAGGTACTCTCAGAGATGATGTTAGCCCTGTTGATTTGATTCGTGCCATATTCCCTGGTGGTACAATCACAGGCTGTCCCAAAGTTCGTTGTATGGAAATTATCGAAGAACTAGAACCTGTACGGCGTAGCTTGTTCTATGGTTCCTGTGGCTATTTAGATTGGCAAGGGAACTTGGATTTAAACATCTTAATTCGTACTCTGCTTTTGGCTCCCTGTTCCGAAGGACAAGGGGAACATGGGGGACAAGGGGAGCCACTGCGTTGCGCGGGTCAAGAGCGTTGTAGCACGTGGCGTGGACAAGGAAGACAAGGAAGCAGGGAGCAGAGAGACGCACTAGACGCGGAGAAAAAAACCAATGCCCAATGCCCAATTTACACACCAAGCACACCAAGTACTCCAAGCACATATATTGTCTGGGGACAAGTGGGAGCAGGAATTGTCGCAGACAGCGATCCCGAACGAGAATGGCATGAATCTTTACACAAAGCTCAAGCACAACTACAAGCGCTAGCAACTGTTTTAGGGGATCAGAGATCAGGGATCAGGAATCAGGAATAGGGGAGTATAAGGAGTGAGCATTGACCATTGACCATTGACCTATTGGTAGGCTGTTTGCGAATTTGTATAACAAAAAGACGGCAATTATGGCAGCATTGGTAGAGGGGAAACAAACAGAGGATGAGAGTAAAACAGGAGGGAATGGGCAAATTTTCCTTTCATGTCTCTACCTCCTCAAGCCCTCTGAACGCTTTACCCCAAATGCTAGTGCCTTTAATTACGACAGCAATATGCCTTAGCTACGCATTATCTACAGTTTAGGTAAAAGTTAGAGAGAGGGTAAAGGCATTATTATTAGTTTGGAAAAAGGTCAGAGTCCAAAGGCTTTTAAGTTCCTTTTCCCCTTATCCCCTCCAGGAGGTTCCACCTTTTGTTTTACCCCTGACTTTTGCAAATGAAACTGTCAGCCTCACCAATCTTGGCATTCAACTGCGAAAACATACTATCTATACTATTCTTACCTTCAAGTATTTAAATGAACCCAGAAAGCTCAGAAACTTACATCAATCATCCAACTTGGGGTTTGCTCTATAGGATCTGTATGGTGGATGAAAACCAAGAGTTATTCACTACACTGTATGCTCAACGCCTATTTTTTTTAGTAATAACTGACGCTAAAGGTGTCAAATTTCAGCCGATAGGACGTACTGAAGCCAGAATGTTGCTAGAAAATCGCTTGCGTAATCTACGTCGTACAGGACAAGCTCAGGAGTACGATCAGTTGCAAAGTATCTTCCAACGCACCTTCCAATGAGCAGCCCGATTAGCGAACGTATTAATACTGTGCGTGCAGAACTACCACCTTCAGTTCGGTTGATTGCAGTTAGCAAACAAGTACCAACTGATGTCATTCGTACTGCCTATACTGCGGGAATTCGAGATTTTGCCGAAAATCGCATTCAAGAAGCGATCGCAAAACAAGCAGAGTTACAAGACTTATCTGATATTACTTGGCATTTTATTGGACACTTGCAAAGCAATAAAGCCAAAAAAGCCTTAGAAAATTTCCAGTGGATTCACTCAGTAGATAATTTGAAGCTAGCACAGCGCTTGAACGAGTTAGCGCAGCAAATAGGCGTGAGTCCTCATGTGTGTCTGCAAGTCAAAATTCTTCCTGATCCCAATAAGTCGGGTTGGAGTGTACCTCAGCTTTTAGCTGACTTACCAACACTGAATCAATGCAAAAATTTACAAATTCAAGGTTTGATGACAATTCCGCCTCTGAGGCTAACTGAGCAGGAAATTATGGCAGTGTTTAATCGCACACGTGAACTAGCTCAAGAAATCCGCGAACAAAACTGGCCCCATATTCAAATGCAGCATCTTTCAATGGGAATGTCAGGTGATTATAAACTAGCCATAGAAGCAGGTGCAACGATGGTGCGTTTAGGAACAATCTTGTTTGGAGAGCGTAGTGCGTAAATTGGGCATTGGGCATCGGGCATGGGGAACAGACTTGTTAAATAATTCTCCCTTGTCTCTCTTCCCTTATCCCTTGTTCACGATTTTGATGATCTGTTGATTATTCTGTCCTTAAAAATTATTTTTTTTACAGAATTAAATCCGTAGAGGTCGGTTTTCAAAGCTGTCTCTACGGTTTTTTGCTTTCTGGCTTTCATCTGAGTTTGGCAATAAATGAAACATTGAGCCTTGTTTTCTGTAATTTTGAGATAGCAGATGCTAAGATTTGCTTTATTAAGAATTGTTGCAAATAAATTATCAAAGATGTTGGTGTAGCAAATAACTGAGTATAAAGTATAAACAAAAGCAAACACATAAAAACTTTGGGGTTAAAGCAACTTTGCATTCAAAAATAGTTAGGCTATAATCTTGACTCATTATTGCGTGCAAGCTAGATACAAACGTTCTAGGGGGGCGTTCGTTCAACAGTTTGCGCCGTAGTACATGTTACAAACAACTTATAGAATTGCAAAAGCGTCCGCTCTGTGTAGCGGCATAGGTAGGCAGCATTAATTGTTGTCAGATCCCAGAAGGTGATTTGCACCAGGAGCGTAACACTATGAACAATATCTTCTCTAAACTGAGAGACTTTGTTGGTTTAAATGAGCCAGTAGAATACGAGTATTATGAAGAAGAACCTGAAGCAGAAACTTATCAGAATCTGTATCAGGAGCAAAATCAACAGCCTGTACCCCAAGAAGCTACCTCAGCCAATCGACGTTGGCGTGAACCCATGCCTACAATGAATGCGAATCCAGATGTAGCAACTGCTTCTGCAAAAACAATGAGTAATGTTATTGGTATGCCCGGTGCTATTAATGGTATTTCAGAAGTTTTAGTACTAGAACCACGTACTTTTGAAGAAATGCCACAGGCAATTCAAGCCTTACGAGAGCGAAAGTCAGTGGTATTAAACTTGACAATCATGGACCCTGATCAAGCACAGCGAGCTGTTGATTTTGTTGCAGGTGGCACTTACGCATTGGATGGACATCAAGAACGTATTGGCGAAAGCATCTTTTTGTTTACACCCAGTTGCGTCCAAGTCAGTACCCAAGGCGGAGTTCTTCACGAAGTACCTCAACCACCACTACGTACACCACGTCCCGTACCTGGTAATCAAACTTGGGGAAGCGAACCCAATCGCATGGTACAATAAACTAAAATTAGTCAAAAGTCAAGAGTCCACAGTCCAGAGTATTGACTATTGACTATTGTACGCGATTAATCGCGTCTCTAGACCAATGACTATTGTACAGACGCGATTAATCGCGTCTCTACTAATGACTCATAAATTTGGATTAATTGGCGGCGGGGTAATGGGAGAAGCTTTATTATCCCGCCTTATTGCTCGCTCGATTTATCATCCATCAGAAGTGATGGTTAGTGAACCACAGCCCACACGCCAAAGTTTTTTAGCAGAGCAGTACAATGTGGCTGTGACAGGTGATAATCGCTTGGTTTTTAGCCAAACAACGGATGTAATATGTTTAGCTGTTAAACCCCAGGTTTTCAGTGCGATCGCTCAAGAATTAGCGGATGTCCTTGATCAAAGACATTCACCGCTAGTGGTTTCTGTATTGGCGGGTGTAACTTTATCCAATTTAGAAGCAGCTTTTGGGCAATTACCAGTAATTCGAGCAATGCCAAATACGCCAGCAACCGTAGGTGCAGGGATTACTGCTATTACTCCTGGTGCTTATACCCACATTAAACATCTGGAAATAGCACGGAAGTTGTTTTCAGCAGTGGGGGAAGTAGTAGAAGTACCAGAATCACAAATGGATGCAGTCACTGGTTTATCAGGTAGTGGGCCAGCTTATGTAGCATTAATGGTAGAAGCACTTGCAGATGGAGGAGTCGCCGCAGGTTTACCCAGAGCGATCGCCAATCAACTAGCTTTACAAACAGTCTTGGGAACTGCTCAGTTATTACATGAAACTAAACTCCATCCCGCAGAACTCAAAGATCGTGTCACCAGTCCCGGCGGAACCACAATTACTGGTATTGCCCAGCTAGAACGTTCAGCATTTCGCTCTGCTCTGATTGAAGCAGTCAAAGCTGCTACCATCCGTTCTCAGGAGTTGGGGAAATGAAGGGGATTGGGGATCGGGGAAAGGGGACAAGGGACACAAGGGAGACAAGGGGGACAATTAATCAGTTATCAGTTATCAAATTAAACTGGTAACAGTTAACAGTTAACTGTTAACTAATTCATGTCCCATGCCCGATACCCGATCCCCGATTCCCGATCCCCGATCCCCGATCCCTAATGCCCTACTTGCTAAGGCCTCATATAATATAGTAAAAGTCTGGTTGCAATTGTGATTGAGTGAATTATTCTGCACTGTCTTCAGAAGTAGACCCCAGTTCTGTATTTCCTTTTGAACTGGATGCGTTCCAGCTAGATGCGATCGCTTCTCTCAATGCTGGAAGTTCTGTGGTGGTTTGTGCGCCAACAGGTTCGGGTAAAACCTTAGTTGGAGAGTATGGTATTTATCGTGCCTTGGCGCGAGGAAAACGGGTATTTTACACTACCCCCCTGAAGGCACTTTCTAACCAAAAATTACGTGATTTTCGTGAACAATTCGGCTTTGATGCTGTTGGGTTGTTAACAGGAGATGCTTCCATCAATCGGGATGCACCAATTGTAGTCATGACTACAGAAATTTTCCGCAACATGCTTTATGGCACACCCATTGGGCAAGTTGGTATCTCCTTAACAGACGTGGAAGCAGTGGTGTTAGACGAATGCCACTACATGAATGATCGCCAACGGGGAACAGTTTGGGAAGAATCGATCATTTATTGTCCCCACGAAATTCAACTGATTGCTCTATCAGCAACTGTCGCCAATAGTGAACAACTCACCGACTGGCTGAATCAAGTCCACGGCCCGACTGATCTGATCTACTCAGATTTTCGCCCCGTTCCTTTGGAATTTCACTTTGGAAATCTCAAAGGGGTATTTCCACTGCTGAATGACAATAAAACCCAAATTAACCCGCGTCTGCTCAAACGAAACAGAAAAAAAGAATTAGAAAAAGGCAAGGGCAATCGCAGACCGGAAGCACCTAGTATAAATTTTATTCTTAGTCATCTCCAGCAACGAGATATGCTGCCAGCAATCTACTTTATATTCAGCCGTCGCGGCTGTGATAAAGCAGTGGCAGAAGTCGGTGATATGTGGTTGGTAAATGAGCAAGAAGCGCAGCAACTACGGCGACAAATTGACGACTTTTTCAGCCGTAACCCAGACGCGGGGCGAGCCGGACATATTGCTCCCCTCTATCGTGGTATCGCCGCACACCACGCCGGGATTTTACCTGCGTGGAAAGTACTAGTAGAAGAACTATTTCAGCAAGGACTAATTAAAGTCGTATTTGCCACAGAAACCCTAGCAGCAGGAATTAACATGCCTGCTCGCACAACAGTGATTTCTAGCATATCCAAGCGTACTGATACTGGACACCGGATGTTGACAGCTTCTGAATTTCTGCAAATGGCAGGAAGAGCGGGGCGTCGGGGTATGGATGAAGTCGGTCATGTGGTGACATTGCAAACTCCCTTTGAGGGAGCAGAACACGCAGCAGCTTTGGCAATCAAAAAACCAGACCCGTTGGTCAGCCATTTTACGCCCAGTTATGGCATGGTATTGAACTTGCTGCAAATTCATACTCTTGATGAAGCTAGAGAACTCATCGAGCGCAGCTTTGGTCAGTATTTAGCAAATGTGCATCTCCAACCAAGGCAGCAATATATTGCCCAGTTGCAAGCAGAATTAGAGGAAATTAATACACAAATTGCTGAGGTAGAAGAAAGTGAAATCGCTAGCTATGAAAAACTGCGACAACGCCTGAAAGTAGAACAAAAATTATTAAACACACTGCAAGAGCAAGCAGACGAAGGGCAACAAGAAGAATTAAATATGATGCTCAACTTTGCCGTTTCAGGGACATTACTTAGTCTAAAAGGTAAATACTTAACAATGTCTCTGCCAGTAACCGCAGTACTAGTCGGCAAAACCCAAGGTGCTAGCCAAACACATTATTTAGTGTGTTTAGGGAGAGATAACCGTTGGTATGTAGCAACTACAGCAGATGTAGTCAATTTATATGCAGAATTACCGAGAATTGATGTACCTCCTGACTTGCTACCACCTGCACAGATGAATTTAAAGCCAGGACAGTCCTGTCGTGGTGAAGAAGAAAGTAGAGCGATCGCTAGCCAAATTCCCGAACCAGAGGAATCTCTACACACACCGCCTGAAGTAGTAGAACAACTCCATGTGGTTGCAAGTTTACGAGAGCAAATAGAAGCTCACCCACTGCATAAAACTGGCAATGTCGGTACTATTTTCAAACGAAAAGTACGGGCTGCTGAACTAGAAGAAGAAATTCAAGAATTGCAAACACAGATAGAGCAACAGTCCCAACGACATTGGGAAGAGTTTCTTAACCTGATTGAAATTTTGCAATATTTTGAAGCCTTAGATAACTTATTACCTACACAATTAGGACAAATTGCCGCAGCAATTCGGGGTGAAAATGAATTGTGGCTTGGTTTAGCCCTTGCTAGTGGAGAACTAGATAACCTCGACCCCCACTGTTTAGCAGCAGCAGCAGCAGCATTAGTGACAGAAACTCCCCGTCCAGATAGTAGAGTGCGCTTTGAACTTAGTGATGAAGTTGCAGAAGCCTTAGCGAAATTGCGTGGAATTCGCCGCAAAATGTTCCAACTACAACGCCGTTATAACGTCGCTTTACCCATGTGGTTGGAGTTTGAATTAATCGCTTTAGTAGAAAAGTGGGCATTAGGGATGGATTGGGTTGAACTGTGCGACAATACCAGTCTAGACGAAGGTGATGTCGTACGGATTTTGAGGCGGACACTGGATTTATTATCCCAAATTCCCCACGTACCTTATATGTCAGACTCCTTGGTGCGTAATGCTTTACGTGCTATCCAGTTAATTGATCGCTTCCCAGTCAATGAAGTTATGGAATAGTCAAGAAAAAGGGGTGCAAGGAGGTAAGGGTATAGGCGTGTCATAAATCAGTTATCAGTTATCAGTTATCAGTTATCAGTTATCAGTTATCAGTTATCAGTTATCAAATTAAACTGCTCACTGTTAACTGATTCATGCCCGATCCCCGATCCCCGATCCCTATTCACTCTGGGTATTCGTGAGAAACAAAGGGAACTTCTACTATTTCACCTGCAACTTCTCCAACTTTAACTTGCAAACCGACACCACCAGCTTTAGTACGGATATAGCCTAAACCACGATAACCATCGACAGTTTCAATACAACTAGTCAATTTACCAACTTTTTCATCCCCTACTGTAATTGCTGTTCCTGGTTCGACAGCAGCACTCAGTTTTAGACCCCAAAGGTATTGTTTTACACCTTTATAAGTATTTAAACGGGCAATAGTTTCTTGACCGATATAACAACCTTTGTTAAAAGAAATTGTCTGCCATAAACCGACTTCCAAGGGATTGTAATCATCAGTCAGTTCTTGCTCTGGAACGGGGCGACCTTGTGTAATTCGTAACACTTCCCAGGCGCGATCGCTCATCGGTATTGCGCCTAACTCAACAATTTGATTCCAGAGGGTTTCTTTAATGGACGCTGGCAAAATCAGAGTGTAGCCAGGAGAAGCTAAACCACTACCCACAGCAATATCTATACCATCAAATACTTGGTGATTTCCGTAGGATTGACCAATAATGGCGCTACCACCTAGCTTTTCAATAATGGTGTTACTGGCTGGTCCAATCAAACTGAAAGTCGCAGTTTCATCAGTGACATCAGTCAGTTGTACCTTGTCAGCAAAAAAGATATAACGATCTAGCCACTGTAACAGATACTCACGACGGTTAGGTGAAACCAAAAGTAGGACTGCATCTTCCATGACATAGCCTGTTGCTAAGTCAATGGTACGAGCAGTTGATGTCACAAAAACTGTATCACAGCCTTGTCCTGGTTGCAGTGTTTGGAAATCATTTGTGCTTTGATTATGCAGAAAGCGCAGATGATCGCCATCAGATACTTTAATTCGTCCCCAGTGTGAGCGATCGCATATTGCAACTCTGGTTTGTGCTGCTTCGATAGCTGCTGTGTCTTGAGTGTCAATGGCAAAAGGCATAATGATATGTGAATTGAATTTTGTGTTCTTTGTGTTCTTTGTGTTCTTTGTGGTTCGTTATTTTACCCTTCAAAGTTAGATTGTCAGACCAATAGTTATTAATTATTGTTAGCTATCTTTGCATTTTATTTTATGCAATCAACTGCCGAAAGCGTTTTTCTTTGGCAATTAATTCAAAATCTATGTCGGTTTCCGCTTGTTCTTTATATCTGGGATTGAGATTAATTGCTTGTTGGAGATTTTCTAAAGCTAATTCTAGCTGGGACTGTAAAGCATAACAGGCTGCTTTGTTGTAATAGGCGTTGGCGTAGTCTGGTTTAATATTCAAGGCGCGATCAAAGCTTTGAATTGCTTCATCGTCATCACCAAGCATAACTAAAGCGTAACCTCTGTTATTCCAGGCTTTGTAAGAGTCAGGATTTAATTGTAGTGTTGTGTCAAAAGATGCGATCGCTTCTTCGTATTCTTCTAATTCTTCTAGGGCTAATCCTCGGTTTAACCAAGCCACAGCATCATCTGGTTTAATTTTTACGGCTCTATCAAAACATTGAAAAGCTTCTTTTTGGTGCTTTAATAATCCTAGTGCGACGCCTTTGTCACACCAAGCTTGATGATATTCAGAGTTGATTTGTAAGGCTTGATCGTAACAAGCGATCGCATCTTGGTATTGTTTTAATCTTCCCAAAGCAATACCCCGCTTCAACCAAATTAGCGGCTCATCTGGATTAAGTTTAATTGCTTTTTTGTAGAGAGCGATCGCATCTTCATAACGTTTTTCTGCAAACACCACATCTGCTTGTTTAAGGTAATCATCAACAGTCAATATATCCTGCGTTTCAGTAGTTTCTGAATCTACTGATTGTAAGGGTGCTGGCTGTAATATTTCTTGCACTTCTACAGTCACAGATTCTAAATTTACTGGAGGTGTAATTTCAGCTAATTGTTTAAGAGTTTCTTCTTTTTGTTGTTGAGCTTCTGTTTGTAATTGGGCAAGTTGTGAGAGAAAATCTGACTTAATTTTTTCTAGCTTTTCTATAATTTCCAGTTTTTGTAATTGTGCATTTGACTGTAATTCAGAATACTGAGAAGCAAATTCCGAACCTGATTTTTCTAGATTTTCAATTACTAATTCTTTACTACGTTTAACGTCTATCAACAACTTAGAGATTTGTGATCCAATTTCAGTCTGTAATTTCTCCAACCTTTTAATGATACGCTGCTTTTGCTGGATAGCTTCTGTTTGTACATCACTGAGTTGAAACTTAATCTCAGATACTGTTTTATCTATTTCCGCCAAAATTTGGTCTTTTTGTTGTTGAGTTCCTACCTGCCATTGTGTAAGCTGGGCTGTAAAATCTGCTTGCGATTTTTCCAATCTTTTTAGAACTCGTTGCTTTTGTTCTTGAGTCTCTGACTGCACATTATTCAATTGAGATGTTAACTCAGATATTGATTGTTCTACTTCAGCCCAAACTTGTTTTTTTTGCTGTCGAGTCTCTGTTTTTAACTCTGATAATTGAGAGGAAAATTCTGATTGTAAACTTTTCAAACCTGCAATAATTTGTTGCTTTTGTTCCTCTAATGCCAAATTTGAGCCAGCTAATTGAGATGCAAATTGCGATATTAACTCTTGTTTGGAAGTTTCTAAATCTGCAAAAGCTTGCTCTTTTTGTTGTTGATTAATGACGTTGAAATTAGCAAGCTGTGTCGCAAATTCCGATTGCCAGTTAGTCACATTTGCTAAAACTTGCTGTTGCTGTTCCTCAAGTTCAGATTGCCATTTTGCTAATATATTTCTAAATTGTTGTCGTGATTTTTCTAAGTCAGCAACTGTTTGTTCTTGATTCTGTTGATTAGCTGATTGATACTCTGCTAATTTTCCAGCAAACTCTGTTTGTAAATTTTCTATATTTGCTATAACTCGCTGTTTTTCTTTTTGAGTATCAGACTGAATTTCAGTAATTTTTGATGTTAATTCTGTGATTGATTGTTCTAATATCGCAAAAGATTGTTCTTTCTGGTGTTGAGTTCCTGTTTTAATATCAGATAATTGTGCCGCAAATTCTAACTGAGTTTTATTTAAATTTTCTCTAATTTGTTCATTTTTTTGTTTAACTTCTGACTGCCAAGTAGTTAATTGAGAAGTGAATTCATGTCGAGACGCGTCTAACTCGGCAAAAGTTTCTTCTCTTTGTTTTTGATGTTCATATTTAAAATCAGAGATTTCTGATATCAGTTCTGATCTTAATTTTCCTAAAGTATCAAGCGTGATATTTTTCTGATGTTGAGCATCTATTTCTAATTCCGACAATCGAGCGCCAAATTCTGCTTCTATATTTTTTAATTGTTGTTTAGATGTATTTATTTGTGCTTCTAATTCTGTTAATAAATGTACTTTTGACTCAGATATTTCCGATGGAATTACAGAGATAATCTGTTCTCGTACCGCTTTGGCTTCTTGTTCTAAATCAGTCGTCAGATTTTTGGCTTGTTGGATACTGTGTTGTGCAGTTTGTCTCACACTCAGCAGTTGCTTTTGTAATTCTTCTAATTCCTTGAACTGCTGTGTCGCTTTATCTACGATTTCACGCACTACAGCCCGCCGCAATAGCCAAAAAGAAGCAATCACAGCGACAGGAAATACAGTCAGTATAATTACCCAAATATTTAGTAAACTACGCGTACGACCAAAAGCCCGATCTACTTCTGTTTGGACTAGTTCTCGGACTTGTTGCTGTTGCGGTTGTTGAGTGACTGTCGGAGATGGCGAAACTTGAGCGATAACATCACCAACGGATAGTAAAATGGTAGAAAATACTACAGCGCCTTGCAACAGGAATGCGTAGACAAATTGATGCTTGCTCTTCATGTACCTATCCTTATCCGTTTGGTCAGTTTTAAACTAAGCGTGCCTGTCTCCAATTTACCAGCCGTTGTCAGCCGTAATTCGAGGACGTGGCAACACCAAACAAAACCTATTCCTCCATCATAGAACTGTTAGTGGTTAGTAGTTGGTCATTTGTCATTCGTCATTTGTCATTCGTCATTTGTCATTCGTCATTTGTCATTCGTCATTTGTCATTCGTCATTGGGCATGAATCAGTTAACAGTTTAATTTGATAACTGATAACTGATAACTGACAAGTCTTCTTTGTCCTCCTTATGCCCGTTTTATCCCAATACGGTTCAGTTAAGGCTAAAAACTAAAACTAGCGTAGGTTGGGTTTCGTTCCTCAACCCAACATTATCAAGGCTTTGTTGGGTTTCGCTTGCGCTCAACCCAACCTACATTTTTTCTTAACTGAACCGTATTGCGTTTTATCCCCGTTGCCCAATCCCATCTCTACTGCGGAGTAGCTATAGGTTTAGTAGTTTTTTCTTTAGCCTGATTATCAGCTGCTTGTTTGAATAACGGTTCAATTTTATTTCGCCAATATTCAATATTGGGTAATTTTTCGGGATGATCTTTATAAGCCAAAACTTTATCCCATTGACCATTATCTAGTGCCTTATTAATTTCATTGAATAAAGCTTCTGACTTTGTCCAATCTTGCTGCCACTGGGTGATAATATCTGCTGTCTCTTTAAAGTCGGATGCATTCCAAGGTATAGACTTCAGAAGTTCGATCGCACTGTCTAAATCCCCAGATTCATATTTCTCTTTTGCTTGTTCTAAAATTTCACTAGCACTTTTATTGACAGCTTTATTTTGTGGTTTATCTGAGTTTGATTGTAGGAAAGGTGAAGGTAATGATAAAGGTTGTGATGTTTTTGACGGTGATGTTTGTACATCAACCACAGGTTTTGTCGGAAGGGGGCGATTAGCAATCACAGTACTATCATCTACTGTTTTAAGTGCAATCCCTCTATCTCGTAGACAAGAAACCCATTCTTCTTGATTTTTGATTGCATCCGAATATATCCAAGCTGAGTTCTTGGGGTCGATTTTAACTTCTACCCAACCAGCTTTTGTCCGCTTACCGGTGACTTCTAATTGCTTGCCTTTACTAAGTGTTTCTACAATGTTGTCATTGGCGATCGCCACTGGTTCGGAACGGAGATTAACTTTATTTGCACCAACCACAACAAAACAGTTACTGGCTGTGTCATTACCCCCCGAAAAACTAGTAGTGAAATTTTCGACATTTTTGACTAAAGCTGGGGCGACAACAGCTGCACTACCTGCCAAAATCACCAGAATACATAGCTGTAGTAAATCAAGACCACCGGAACTTCTGCGAATGGTAGTATGCTGAGGCTGAGGGGTTGCTGGTTTTGAAACTGCACGATTTACAGGTGCAACAGCGACAGTTCTCTGCTGAGACTGAAGCGATGGAGATTTGATAGATTGGTAGCTAGACTTTCTGGGGTTTGCTATCGACTCAGAATGCATACCCAGAGAATACAATGCCTGTAGTGTTTCTGTGGCAGTTTGGTAGCGGTCTTTAAAGTGATAGCGTACCATCTTGTCTAAAACTGCAACCAAATTTTGGTTGACAGGTACTAAATGTTGCCAAAGAATCTCACCAGTTTGGGTATCTTCTTGCAAATCGATTGGTGCTATTCCTGTCAATGCTTGAATCGCAATAATACCCAAAGCATAAATATCACTGTTGGGGCGGGGTTTACCTTGTCCTTGTTCTGTAGGCATATAACCGGGAGTACCGATCGCCACTGTTGCAGAAAACTGTCCACCACCGAATGCTTGGGGATATCCAGAAGGAGAACGTAAGTGTTTGACAGCGCCAAAGTCTACTAAAACTAATTTATGGTCAGAGGCACGACGAATTATATTATCTGGCTTGATATCTCGATGAATTACCCCGTGGCTGTGAACAAATTCCACAATACTGAGAACTTCTATCAATAAATCAATAACTTCGCCCTCAGTCCAAGCTTCATCAGCAACTAGTTCATCATTCAGAGGATGTCCTTCTATAAACTCTTGTACTAAATAGAATTCTTGATTTTCGTCAAAATAAGCCAAAAGTCTGGGTATCTGGTCATGATTACCCAGTTTTTCTAAAGTTTCGGCTTCATTGTGAAACAATCGCTTGGCAGTGTCAAAGATTGTAGGGTCGGTGCTAACTGGCTTGAGATGCTTCACCACACAAATAGGATTACCCGGTCGCTTCGTATCCTCGGCAATGTAGGTTTCTCCAAATCCCCCTGTTGCCAAAACTCGGATAACTTGGTATCGGTGGTCTAGTAACTTGCCAATCATATTCCCTCCCCAGTGTTTACACCCAGTTTTGCCAAATGGTAATAAATATCTCCAAGCTTTGCTCGATAAAATCCGCTATCTTGAAATAAAGATTTGCACGTAAAACGCACTTTTTAATAGATACAAATTGTTAATTTATTTTTCAATAACATTTTTTAGTACCCATGCCTCCTAAAATCACCAACTCACTCGCGTGGCAGCAGGCTGAACTCCTCATGCAACCTGCTTTCATTCGCGTTGTTGATAACATTCGCAAGCTACTGGATCTATCTGATTGGAAAGGAACTTACCAGGATGTACTGATTTGGCCCCTAGAAACCACAGAAGATACAAAAGCTATTGTTACGAAGCTTTTGCAAGAACTAGAAGCTGCAACACCAGAAAAAGCCATAGAAATTAGGGAGACACTAGCTCGTCTGCCAATTCCCCATCCAGGATATCACTTGTTTTTGCAGCGTCAAGAGCAAGAAGTCAGCGTAGATTTATGGGAATTATGTTATCAAGTGTGTTTTCTTGATTACACTTCCCCCAACAATGATGCAGTTGAGATTGATACTAGTTTAATAGATGAAGTGGGTGATGTGGACTGGCAACGTTTAGACAACAAGGCCAAGCAGTTAGTTAAACAGGTGTTTGCAAATTTACCGTCGGATAGGTGATCGGGGATTGAGGATCGGGGATTGGGGATTGGGGATTGGGGATTGGGGATCGGGATTGGGGATTGGGATTGGGATTGGGATTGGGATTGGGATTGGGATTGGGATTGGGATTGGGATTCTCGTTTTATCCCATATGGAACTTTTTGTTGCTTATACTCGTAGAAAATTGTCGGTGAGCAATTCACCACAAAATCTTCTATTGAGTATGAAACCATGCCACGCATCTTTGACAACATAGATTTGCAACTGCTACCGATTTTGCGAGAAACTCTCAAAGTTTCTTATCGGTCAGATTTTTGCGTTGGCTATTTTAATCTCAGAGGTTGGCGAAAAATAGATGATTTAATTGAACAGTATGTTGGCAACGAAAAAGCTTGTTGTCGTTTGCTGATTGGGATGCAAAGTCGTGAGAGTGATGAAGTCCATGCAGCTTTCACCCTTGGTAGTGGTGACGGGCGGATCGATAATAGTGCGATCGCGCGTTATAAAAAACAGATGGCGGCTGAATTTCGCCAACAGTTAACTATCGGTGCGCCTACGAATCAAGATGAAGCGGGTTTGCGACGGTTAAGTTATCAGCTAAAAACTAAGAAACTCATTATTAAACTGTTTCTGCGTCACCCCCTCCACGCTAAGTTGTACCTTGTACACCGACAAGATCCAAATGCACCAATAGTCGGATTTTTGGGTAGTAGTAACCTGACTTTGCCGGGATTGGCTAAACAAGGGGAATTGAATGTTGATATTTTAGACCACGATGCTTGCAACAAACTGCAAAAATGGTTTGATGATCGTTGGCAAGAATACGGTTGTATAGATATTTCCAAAGAACTAGCGGAAATTATTGATGAGAGTTGGGCGAGGGAAGAATTAATCCCGCCTTACCACATTTACCTCAAGATTGCTTATCACTTATCTCATGAGGCGATCGCTGGACTTTCAGAGTTTCGCATTCCCTGTGAATTTAACAATTTATTTGATTTTCAAAAAGCAGCAGTACAGCTAGCAGCGCGTCATGTTACTAGACGTGGTGGGGTGTTGGTGGGGGATGTGGTTGGTTTAGGGAAAACTTTAGTGGGAACCGCCCTTGCGAAAATATTACAGGAAGATTGTTTTTTAGAAACGCTAATTATTTGCCCGAAAAATTTGGTGCAAATGTGGCAGGAATATGTTGATAACTATAAGTTATATGCTAGAGTTTTGCCGATTAGTAAAGTACTTGTCGAATTACCAAAGTTACGTCGCTACCGAGTTGTGTTAATAGATGAAAGTCACAATTTACGTAACCGGGAAGGAAAAAGATATAGAGCGATCGCAGAATATATTAAGAATAACGAAAGTAAATGTATTCTACTTTCTGCTACACCTTATAACAAAACCTATCTTGACCTTTCTTCCCAATTAAGATTATTTGTGCCAGAAGACCAGGATTTAGGTTTTCGACCAGAAGCTTTAATCAATGAACTTGGAGAATTAGAGTTTACTAGAAGACATCAATGTTCTGTACGTTCTTTAGCAGCTTTTGAAAAAAGCGAACATTCCGACGACTGGCGAGAGTTGATGAAACGCTACATGGTACGGCGGACGCGATCGTTTATTAAAGATAATTATGCCTACATAGATGCAACTGGACGTAAATATTTAGAATTTTCTGACGGGAGTCGTTCTTATTTCCCAGATCGCATTCCTCGTACTGTCAAGTTTACTTTAGATAGTTGTGATAATGACGTTTATTCTCGCCTTTATTCTGAGTCGATTGTAGAGATAATTAATCAACTAAATCTACCTCGTTATGGATTAGGAAATTACGTTGTCACCAAACATAAACAACCACCTACAGAAACTGAACAACGGTTTTTGAATGCATTATTTCGGGGTGGACGTAGATTGATGGGATTTTCCCGCACCAATTTATTTAAACGTTTAGAAAGTAGCGGAATTGCTTTCATCCAATCAATTGAACGCCATATTTTACGAAATTTTATCTATTTATATGCCCTAGAACAAGGACTTGATATTCCTATTGGTACTCAGGATGGTGAGTTATTAAATACAAGTAATAACGATGAAGATGCTGATTCGGTTATAGCAACTTTGTTTGACACAGAAACCGAAGAAGACCTCACCCCCCTACCCCCCTCTCCGCAAGCCGAGAGAGGGGAAGAATGTTATATTAAATCTTTTTCGCAAGTAGATATAGAAGACATAGAAGAAGATTACATCCCCTCCTCGCTTGCGGGGAGGGAGAAGGGGGTGGGGTTAACAGAAAAAAGTTTTCGCCAAAAAGCAGAGTTAATTTATACTGAATATGCAACTCGCTATCAACGGCGATTTAAGTGGTTGCGTTCTACACTATTTGATATTAAAAAATTAAAACGGGATTTGTTGGCGGATGCTAAAGCACTGATCAATGTGTTGCAAGATTGTAGCGAGTGGAATTCCCAAGAAGATAAAAAATTTGCCACTTTGGTCGAATTGCTAACAAAAACTCACCCAAAAGATAAGATACTAATTTTTACCCAATTTGCCGATACGGTACGTTATCTGACTGAGAATCTACAGGCGATCAAGATTACTCATGTAGCAGGAGTGACAGGTCAATCAAAAAACCCTACGGAATTGACCGGAAGGTTTAGTCCTGTAAGTAATGGAAAAGGCGATCGCATCACTCCTTCTCAAGAATTACGTATCTTAATCACTACTGATATTCTCAGTGAAGGTCACAATCTGCAAGACTGTGCAATTATCATCAATTGGGATTTACCTTGGGCTATTATTAGGCTAATCCAAAGGGCGGGACGAGTAGACCGGATTGGACAAAATGCTGAAAACATTCTCTGTTATTCTTTTTTACCAGCAGAGGGAATAGAACGCATCATTAATTTGCGGGGACGATTGCGTCAACGACTACAAGAAAATGCGGAAGTAGTAGGAACCGATGAAGCATTTTTTGAAGATGATGATACTCAAGTAATTCTCGACCTCTATAATGAAAAATCTGGAATTTTGGATGGCGAAGAAGACACAGAAGTAGACTTAACATCGGAAGCATTTCAAATTTGGAAAAAAGCTACGGATGATAATCCAGCTTTGAAAAAGATGATTGAAGAAATGTCAAATGTGGTTTATTCTACTCGCGCCC
Organism: Pelatocladus sp. BLCC-F211; assembly: GCF_041928655.1. Lineage (NCBI taxonomy): Bacteria > Bacillati > Cyanobacteriota > Cyanophyceae > Nostocales > Hapalosiphonaceae > Pelatocladus > Pelatocladus sp. BLCC-F211. The sequence continues at coordinate 45,887 of NZ_JBHFLM010000101.1, forward strand.
ATACTCCCCAACCTGTGCAACCAGAGGGAGTATTACTTTATATGAAAACCACTGAGGGGAATGATTCTTTAATTTATGTTGATCGCGAAGGAAAAAGTGTTACTCAATCGCAATTAGCTGTTTTAAAAATGGCAACTTGTGAAGAATCCACTCCCGCCATTCCCAGAGATAAACAGCATCACGAATTAGTTAAAAAAGGTACGGAACTGATTGCTGAGGAAGAAAAAAATATGGGTGGTCAATTGGGAAGACCATCAGGTGCAAGGTTCCGCACTTATGAACGCTTAAAAAGTTATGTTCAGGAAATGAAAGGGACTTTATTTATTACTGATGAATTGCTAAAAGCAATAGATGATATTTATCGTTACCCGTTAAGACAGTCAGCCATTGATACTTTAAATCGGCAAATCAGAAGCGGTATTAGTAATCAGCAATTGGCAGAATTAATAGTAGCCCTACGGATGGATGATCGTTTATGTATTGTTAGTGAAGAGGTAGAGAAACGAGAACCTCAAATTATTTGTTCGTTGGGATTATTTCAGGAAAAGTGATGCTGTAAATTATCATCCCAACAAAATTATACCAATTTGAAAAAGAATCCGACAGATGAATTCTGTAGAGACGCGATTTATCGCGTCTTATATTCTGAATGTGTCGCAAACATTTTTTGAATCGAGTTATATTTAATTTTTCTAGAGTATAAAAGTTACTAATTTTCTCTCTAAATCATATTTTATTTAATGGCATTTTATCTGCTTACTATGTGTAAACACTGAAGCATTTTTTTGATGTCAGCGTTTATAACGTATAAAAGCTATTGTTAAAAATATTACTTTAATTAAAATATTTTAATGAAATCTGCTTAGGCGGATGTGAGTTCATTTAACCCCAAACAACATGTTTGAAGGGTGAATTTTTCATGGTTATTTTTCCAAGATCAAATTAGGTAAAAAAGTAAATTATGCCACTTAATTTTCAAAAAACACGGGATTTGCTCTATCATTTCCAGTTTGAGGATTTGTTTATAGAGGAGTTAGGTTGGTCACAATCAACACAGAGAAAGGCTGTTTCGTTGGAAATTGAGAATAAGACTTATAAATACAAGTGTATTGCTGAGATTTCTGGTGTGGCTGTCTTTGAAGTAACCGCAGCAGATGATACTATTCCAGAAGCGAAAATTCGTGCTGCTATTCACCAAGAAGTTACTAAATTAAAAGCTGAAAATCTGCTGATTTTTATTGGTAATCAACGCACCCGCAGTCTTTGGTATTGGGTAAAACGACAAAGTAGAGACGCGATTAATCGCGTCTCAATAGTTCGTGACCATTTGTATGTGAAGGGTCAATCGGGAGATTCATTTTTAGGTAAGCTTGCTTCTCTCGTCATTGATATCACTGAACTTGAAGAGGGTGAACCGAATGTAGTCAAAATAGCTCATCGACTGCAAAAAGCTTTTGATGTTGAGCCAGTTACTAAAAAGTTTTATAAGGAATTTCAAGAAGAACATCGACAGTTTTTACTTTATGTTAAAGGAATTAATAACGAAACTGACAGACGCTGGTATACATCAGTGCTTCTCAATCGCTTGATGTTTGTTTATTTTCTCCAGCGTAAAGGGTTTATTGATAATGGTGATTTAGAATATTTGCCAAACAAGCTAAAAGAAAGTAAGCAACGTGGGGAGAACCGCTATTATCATGAATTTTTGCAAGCGTTGTTTTTTGAAAGTTTTGCTAAACCAGAAGAACAACGCAATGCATCAGTTCAGGTGTTAGTAGGTAAGGTGAGATATCTGAATGGGGGACTCTTTCTCCAACATCGCATTGAGCAAGAATATAAAATAGATATAGCTGATGAAGGATTTGAAAGAGTTTTAGATTTATTTGCTCGTTATTCTTGGAACTTAGATGACACACCAGAAGGTAACGACGATGAAATCAACCCTGATGTGTTGGGTTATATTTTTGAAAAATATATTAATCAGAAAGCCTTTGGAGCTTATTATACTAGACCGCAAATTACAGAATATCTCTGTGATAGAACAATTCACAAATTGATTGTAGATAAAGTAAATGACGCGCTATCTCAGAAGTATAAATCTTTTGAAGATATCAATGAATTATTAATTAAATTAGACACAAATATTTGTAGTCTGTTAATTGACGAAAAAGATGGGATTCTCCCCAATTTATCAATTCTTGATCCTGCTTGTGGTTCTGGTGCTTTTCTTGTAGCAGCTATGAAGACACTCATTTTAGTCTATGCTGCCGTCATTGGTACAATTGAATTACAGGGAGATAGCAGACTCAAAGACTGGTTAAACCATCAAAAAAGCCAGCACATTTCTATAGAATATCTCATCAAAAAGCGAATTGTTACTAATAACCTCTATGGTGTTGACATCATGGAGGAAGCAACGGAAATTGCGAAATTACGTCTTTTTTTGGCGTTGGTTTCTTCTGCTCATAAAGTCGAAGAATTAGAACCGCTACCAAATATTGATTTTAATATTATGGCGGGAAATTCGCTGATTGGGTTAATTCGAGTCGATGAAACTGCATTTGATGTTGTAAAGACGCGCCATGGTGCGTCTCTACAAGGGAATCTTTTACAACCTCTTGCTGCGGCTAATTACAAGGCTATTTTAGAAGATAAAAATAAGTCGATTGAACTTTACAAGAAACACGCTTTTATTCCTGGTGAAGAAAAGTTAGCTGGTGGTGATGAGGGAACTCATCAAGATACAAGGTTGTTAAATCTGCGGCGACATATTGAACAACTCAACCAGGAATCACAAGAGAAGTTAAATTTTTTGTTGTTGGATGAGTTTAGTCAGCGTCTGGGGATTAAATATGAGGAATTTCAGTTAAATGGAAAGTCAAAGAAGCGTGTTTTGACTGTTAAAGATATTTCAGCGTTGAAACCTTTTCACTGGGGTTATCACTTTGACAAGGTGTTAAAACGGGGTGGCTTTGATGCGATTATTACAAATCCGCCTTGGGAGATATTCAAACCGCAAGCTAAAGAGTTTTTCGCACAGCATAACGAACTGGTGACGAAGAATAAAATGGATGTCAAGACTTTTGAGAAAGAACAAAATAAACTTTTACAAAAACCTGAAATTGCAGAAGCTTGGTTAGAATACCAGAGTCAATATCCTTATGTGAGTTCTTATTATCGTTCATCTGAAGATTATAAAAATCAGATTTCTATTGTTAATGGTAAAAAAGCTGGTACAGATATTAATCTCTATAAATTATTTGTTGAACGCTGTTTTCATTTGCTGCGAGATGGTGGGGAATGTGGAATTGTCATTCCCAGTGGAATTTATACTGATTTAGGAACTAAGCAACTGCGAGAAATGTTGTTTTGTCAAACAAAGGTGACTGGATTATTTTGTTTGGAGAATCGTAAAGAAGTTTTTGAAGGTGTTCATCGTAGTTTTAAAATAGTTGTCCTTACCTTTGCTAAAGGTGGTAAAACAACTGAATTTCCATCGGCTTTTATGCGACTTGATGTACAGGAGTTGGAAAGATTTCCGAGTTCAGAAAGTTTGCGGATAAGTTTTGATATGGTGCGGAAACTGTCGCCTGATTCGCTTTCGGTGATGGAGTTTAAGAATGAGATGGATGTCCGCATTGCTGAGAAAATGCTGAGGTTTCCTTTGTTGGGGGAAAAGATTGATGGTAAATGGAATCTGCGGTTAACTCGTGAATTTGACATGACTAATGATAGTCATTTATTTAAGCAACAGCCTGGGAAAGGAAGGATACCGCTTTATGAAGGTAAGATGATTCATCAATTTACGCATCAATTTGCGGAACCAAGATATTGGGTAGATGAACAGGAGGGTAGGAAAGCAATATTGGGAAGGAATGGAAATGATAATGGTCAGAAGTTAGATTATCAAAGTTATCGTTTAGGGTTTAGGGCTATAGCCAGAAATACAGACGCAAGAACACTTATTGTTGGTGGGATACCAAACAATGTCTTTTGTGGTAATTCAATCTTAGTTTCGTCAAATCATACTCAAATATCAAGTTCTGAAATAGTTGTCGCTCAAGCTATTTTTAATTCTTTTGTGCTTGATTTTTATGCTCGGCAAATGGTATCTGCCAACATCAATATGTTCTACATCTACCAACTACCAATACCACGCCTAACAGAAGGCGATCGCTACTTCACCGACATAGTACAACGCGCCGCCAAACTCATCTGCACTACCCCAGAATTTGACGAACTGGCGCAAGAGACGTTAAATTTAACGTCTCTACAATGTGGCGTTACCGATGAAACGGAACGCGCCAAACTCCGCGCCGAACTCGATGGAATAATAGCGCATCTCTACGGCTTAACTGAAGCAGAATTTACTTACATCCTCACCACATTTCCCATCGTTCCAGAACAAACCAAACAGGATGCATTAGCAGCTTATCGCCAATTTACACCTGCATACTCCTACTAAAACTGACGTGACCATTCACTCGGCCAGCGTTCTACCACAACTTTCGTTTGCGTAAAAAACTCAACTGCATGATTACCTTGACCGTGTAAATCGCCAAAAAAGCTGTCTTTCCAGCCGCTAAAAGGGAAAAATGCCATGGGTGCGGCGACTCCGATGTTGATACCGATATTACCAGCCTCTGCTTCATAACGAAACTTCCGTGCTGCTGCACCATTGGTGGTAAACAAACAAGCCATATTGCCATACTGACCACTGTTGACGAAAGCGATCGCTTCATCAATATTATTCACATGGATTAAACTCAGTACTGGCCCAAAAATTTCGGTTTTGGCTATTTCACTCGCCGGATCGACATTTTGCAAAATTGTGGGACGCACAAAGTAACCTTGTTCATGTCCAAAAATGTCTGGTTGGCGTCCATCTATTAATAACGTCGCACCACTGTCTGCGCCTTTTTGAATTAAAGCCTCAATTCTGTCTTTACTTTGGGCAGAAATCACTGGCCCCATCTCTACCCCTGGTTCTAAACCATTACCTACGACCCGCTTTTTGGCAGTTTCTGCGATCGCTTCTGTAAAAGTTTGCCGTGCTTCCCCAACAGTAACAGCGATTGAGGCTGCTAAACAACGTTGTCCTGCACAACCAAAGGCGCTATCCGCAGTAATCCGCCTGGTCATTTCCATATCTGCATCCGGTAGGACAATAATCGGATTCTTCGCGCCGCCTTGGCACTGGACACGCTTACCGTTGGCTGCGGCTCGACTATAGATATATTTTGCTACAGGTGTGGAACCAACAAAACTTATTGCCCGAATTTGGGGATGATCCAAAATTGCGTCTACAGCTTGTTTCGTCCCATTCACAAGATTGACTACACCTTTAGGGAACCCAGTTTTGTCTAGTAACTGGAAGATTTTTTGCATTGTCAGTGGCACTTTTTCCGAAGGCTTGACAATATAGGTGTTACCGCAGGCGATCGCATAGGGCATAAACCAAAATGGTATCATCCCTGGAAAGTTGAACGGCCCAATCACCGCACATACTCCCAGTGGTTGGCGAATCATCATTTCATCAATTCCCCGCGCGATATCTTCCAGATTTGTCCCTTGCATCATCATCGGAATACCGCAAGCAATTTCGACATTTTCAATGGCGCGGCGCATCTCACCCTTCGATTCAGCCAAAGTTTTACCGCATTCTTGGGTAATAGTACGGGCTAAATCTTCAAAGTTTTCTTCTAATAAATTTTTTAGTTTAAATAAATACTGTACCCGTTCTGTCGGTGGAGTTCGCCGCCATGTGACAAAAGCTGCGGCGGCTGCTTCCGTGGCTTGATTGACCTCAGATGCACTTGACAGAGGAACTTTTGCCAATATTTCTGTCGTCGCTGGGTTGATTACATCTAAAAATTCTGTAGCATTAGATGCACACCATTGACCGTTGATGTAGTTAGGTAATGTGATAATTGTTGCCATTACGTAGATATTTAATTCCTAAGATAAAAATATAAGAATATGAATATCTTAGTCTCTAACTGTTTTTGGTAAGGATGAAGCACACAGCTGCTCTTGGTAGGGTTTACCACTGTTACCTGTTGCCTATTCCCTATTCGCTTTTCAGCCAGCCATTCTTATAAATATTTGCTAATTCACATTAGTAGCATGGCAAGGCTAAATTTATGCATTAGATTTTTAGTTGTTATGCGGCAAATACTGAATTTTTTTTGATTATTCTAATTTTTTATCAGTGCAATTTCTGAGGCTGTAAGTATTATAACTCGAATATTATCGGTTTGTTACGCAACTAGATGCAATTCATATAAGTTTTATGGGATAAGCATTTGCATGAGTTTGTTATTATTTTTTAGTGACACGCTCATCAGCAAATGCCCTTATATAAAATAGTTAGAAATAGTATCAAAATTACTATTTATTATACTCAAAAATGAGTATGATAAATGAAAGGTTTGCTTAAAATTTGAGAAAAACAGGATAAAGCATCCACCTCCAGCAATAAAATTCTAAAATTTAAGAATTATTAAATAAAATTGAGGACATTATGGCTGCGAAAGTAGAAATTTACACTTGGAGGACTTGCCCATTTTGCATCCGCGCTAAAAGCTTACTGAAGAAAAAGGGGGTAAACTTCACCGAGTACAGCATTGATGGAGATGAGAGCGCACGGGGGAAAATGGCTCAAAGAGCAAATGGAAGACGCTCCTTACCACAAATTTTTATCAATAATGTTCACGTAGGTGGTTGTGATGATATATACGCTTTAGACGCCAGAGGACAGCTAGATAATTTATTAGCTTCTGGCAATAGCGTCTAGATGAAGGAGTTCGATGGTATTTTGATTGGGGAGCGATCGCAAAACTTGTTTAACCATCAGGGGATAATCTAAATTAAATGACCGTGGAATTTGCTGGCAATTGAGGCAGAAAGCGTGAAATTGGCTTTTATTATTGATCCCATCCAGACCCTTGACCCTTGTCACGACACAAGCGTCGCCCTAATGGAAGCAGCACATGTCATGGGACATGAAGTCTGGATTACCCAAGCGAATTTACTAAGTGTAGTAGCAGGGAAAGCATGGGCTATTGTGCAACGGGTAGAACTCGTGCCTATTGAACTGGTGGAGGGAGGCTGGATAGCAGCAAATCCTTGGTACACACTGGGTAAGAGCATCTGCATGTCTTTGGAAACAATGGATGCTGTATTCATGCGAACAGATCCACCAGTTACAGTTTCATACCTCTATACCACCTACATTCTGGACTACATTGACCAAAACAAAACCTTGGTAATCAATAGTCCTAGCGGTATTCGAGCGGCAAATGAAAAAATGTACGCCCTTCAGTTTACCAAGGTAATACCAGAGACTATTGTTACCGCCGATAAGCAGATTATCCGAGATTTTGTGGAAGCAAAAGGTACAGCAGTTCTCAAACCACTGGGTAATAAAGCTGGTGAGGGAATTTTAATTTTGCAACCAGGCGATCGCAACCTCAACTCGATCATCGAACTCAGTACTCTTCGGGGTGGAGTACCTGTAATGGTACAAAATTTTATCCCAGAGGCAAAACAAGGAGATAAACGGATCATCCTTCTTGATGGCAAACCAATTGGAGCAGTTAATCGTCTTTCTGCTAGCGGTGAATTTCGCAATAACATGGCTGCTGGTGGTACAGTTGCCAAAACCGAAATTACCCCAAAAGAACACGAAATCTGCTCCGAAGTTGCCGAAACCTTACGTCAAGACGGCTTAGTTTTTGTCGGTATCGATGTAATTGGTGGCTACTTGACAGAAGTCAATGTCACCAGTCCCACAGGAATACGTGAAATTGATCGACTAGAGAACATTCGCCTTGCTCATGTAGTGATGAAATGGGTCGAGCAGACAAAAAATTTATAAATTATTGATTATGAATTATGAAATTTTTTAACCTTCATAATTCATGATTGATCTGTAATTTCTCTTGCACCCTGGAAACCGAAACAATAAATTACAAATAACATAGAGAGTTACAGTGGTATCCGGTAGTAAGATTTAGACCGAACAGTTAAAAATAGCTCTGTACTGAAAGACTACAAAAGCAAAATAAGTCCACCATTAACAATACTTATGCCAACCCAAGACAATATTAAGACAACTGAATCAATAAGCAAAACAAAGGCGATCGCTTCGTTTTTACCAAACACACTGATGATTTGAAACAACCTGACTCCAGCCTAAGCTAATTTCAGTCTATGGGATAGGTAGATGAATTTAGATACTGATTGGCTACACCAAAAATGGTAAGTGAATTGCTGACCTTAACTCCTGTTATGAACTAGCGGAATTAAAAATGAGCAGTCGGCAAGCCAACAGTTAATCTTTTAATTGCGTGGTGGTGTCCGCTTCCGCAGAAAATCAGGAATATCCAATATGGTTCCTTTTTCTTTTGGTTCTGGAGTAGGTGTTGGTGGATTGGGTGCAGGAGGTTGTTGCATTGGTCTTCTTTGTGGTTGGGGTTGTACTACTCGCCCTTGGGTAACGCTTGGCTGTTGTGCAGTTGGGGCTTCACCTGTAAATCCAGTTGCAATCACGGTAAGCCTGACTTCACCTTGGAGTCTGTCATCAATCACTGCTCCAAAAATAATATTGGCATTGGGATCAACCACTTCATAAATTGTTTCAGCAGCAGCATTCACCTCGTGTAGTGTGAGATCGCTACCACCAGTGATGTTAAAGACAACACCCCTAGCTCCCTCAATCGAACACTCAAGTAATGGAGAAGAAATTGCCGCGATCGCAGCTTCTCTAGCTCTAGATTTTCCAGAACCAATACCGATCCCCATTAATGCTGATCCTGCATCTGCCATTACTGCTCGCACATCTGCAAAGTCAACATTGATCAAACCAGGGATGGTAATAATATCGGAAATCCCTTGTACCCCTTGGCGTAGCACATCATCTGCATAGCGAAAAGCTTCTTGCATCGGTGTTTGTTCGGGGATCACTTCCAGTAGCTTGTTGTTAGGGATGATAATCAATGTATCTACCCTACTTTTTAGCCCTTCGATCCCTTGCTCTGATTGGCTGATCCGGCGACGCCCCTCAAAGATAAAAGGACGTGTAACTACACCAACGGTAAGAGCGCCCATTTCTTTGGCGACTTCTGCCACAATCGGAGCAGCACCTGTACCAGTTCCACCACCCATACCAGCGGTAATAAATACTAAATCAGCACCGTCTAAAGCCGTAGCAATCTCATCTCGTGACTCCTCAGCAGCTTTTTGACCAATAGCAGGATTACCACCTGCTCCCAACCCCCGTGTCAATTTCTGCCCTATTTGTAGTCTGCTCGGAGCTGCTGCCAAAGTCAGAGCTTGAGCATCCGTGTTGATAGACCAAAACTCTACGCCACTGACATCTGATGCAATCATGCGGTTAACAGCATTGCTACCACCGCCACCTACACCGATCACCTTAATGTTGGCAACTCGACCGGGAACAATGTCGCCGATTCGGGTATCTTCACGCTCAATTTTTTTATTGTCATTATTTTGCCCAAAGCTCAACCCTGAATGATTAAACGGATTTGTGGAATTCACAGCCAGTGAAAAAGCAGACTGTCCTGGAGATTGGGAGTTTTTATAGGTAAGTCCTTGGTTATTATCAAGTGTCATTGGATTCACAAAGGTAGATAAACGGCTTTTTAAGGTGTTATTCACCTAAGAGTCAACTATAGTTTGACGCTGCCATCAACAATATGACATTGTTTTTTCTTGTTCTCCCCACTTCCAACCCTTTCAGGATTAGAGGTAGGAACATTTGTTATGGGGTAAGTCATCAAGGCGTCTGTTTGCACAGTTAATTCTAGAGAAGTATACCTACTATTTACTTGAAAATGACCTGTATCACTTCCACCAGACATTAATATATTCACTGCTTTTTTACCGATTTGGTTCGGTATACCTTTAGTAACCCTAATAACCCTTTTCTTTCGCTGCCGCTGCTTTATATTAGTCATCAATTTTACAGTTATAAGTGTATTTTTTTTCTTTCCTCATTAAAATAACCCAGATAATTGGTATAAAATATTAGGCATAAAACTATTAAAACATTGCCGAAAGCCAAAAATAGACAGTTCCATGTTCAAAAATCGCATAGTTTGGTGGTCTTTAATTATACAACTGTATTGAATAATCAATTTTTTGCACGTAAAACACTGAGCTAATTGTATTACTTGCAAAGACTGGTCATGATACGTTAGTTCTCGGTTGATGATATGTTTAATCGGATTCACCATTGGGGATAATTGCAACTTCAGACAAATTTAGTGTCTTAATATTTTATTTACCTATACTCAAAATAGAGGTGACAGAAAAATTATGTTTGTAGGTTTTACTGAGGTTTTGAAACATTTTATTGATTTACTGTTTTACTTGCCTCAATTAAAACATCCACCTGTACAGTAAACTTTCGACAAGTCTTTAAAAGCAACACTTTACCTACATGAATTGGCAGGTAATAAAAAGAACTTCACTATAGCAAGTATTATGCTAAACTGAAGATTGGGTAGTAAAAATTGCTTTTAGGTAAGATGCTATAAGTAAAGAACCTAACATCTTCTACCCATCATTAGATGTTAGTTAAATAACAATAAGAGCTTTTACTGTCTAAAGAGAGGTTTTGCAACTAATCCTCCAGTTGTAAATACGAAGTTAATGCCAATTTTGACATAGGTGACTGGGCAAACCCAACTCAACGATAAACATATTATTCAACATAAAACTTCTTTATAGCCTAAGAATCTTCTAACATCAAACACGCAGATTTTTTTTGGTCGATTTGGAAATTGGCTTACTATTTTTATGGTTCATTTGTACTAATAGTTGTTCTGGATTTTTCAGATCGATGTACTCTATTTCATTGGGATTCAGTTGCGAAGGGAGATGGCGAATTTGAGCAAGTACCTTAATTTGCTCTGGTAACTGGGGACTTGGAGTACCGAGATGTACTAAACCTAATTCTGTTTTTATAATTAAGTTTGTTGGGTCTTGCCAATCTATTTCCGTCACTTTTAAGGAAGTTTGGCTGATCGCTTCATAAAAAGAACTCCAGTAGGGACGGTATTGTTCTGGTGTTCCGATCACTTTTAAAGTTGGTAGCTTGACTCTAGAGTTGAGGGAAGTAAAATTTTTTAAAGGTATCCACACGCCATAAGCATCTAGTAATCCCATGGTTGCTTTTGTATTGCCATTTTTACTATTGGCTTGTTCTCGACGGATTTGAGCGATCGCAACTGGTGTTCTTTCCTGAAGTTGGACTACCAAACCAGGAGGAAACAGGCGACGACTCACGGTTGCTTGAGCAATACTTGGTTGTTGCTGTAGAGAACGAGCAATCCGAGACGGTTCAATCTTCCACAAGGATTGGGGATAAGACAAGACCAGTAAAGACTGAACCTCTTGATCCGAAAGCAATTGGTTTCCTGTAATCACCACATCTTTGGGAGTTTTGAGAACCCAATTCGGTTGAATTGCTATCCAAAGCAAACCACCTGCCAAACTAGTTACGGCCAGAGTTCGCCAAATTGCTTGAATAAATTTGATCAGCCGCTTTTTACGTAACTTCTTACGGCGTCCTGCTAGGATGGTGCGGGAAATTGATACTATGCTAGCCATTCAAACCTCTTCCACACTCTTAATCCAAGTCGTTAATTGCACATCTGTAACATTCAATAATTGTAGTCAAAGCTGCCTTTTCAACACTGTACAGCAACAAAATCAAGATTTTAGTAGTTAGCCATTGTACATTCATACAATTTGAAATTTACAATTGTTCGCAAATCTGGACTTTGAACTTATGTAGCCTTTGGTTTGATGCGTGACTAATCATTCCTCCCGGGGTACAAAATCCATAGACGCACAAAGTGTGGCTTCAAGGGAGAGTAATCTAAAATCGAAAATTGTTTGACAGTCATCATTTAATTAAAAACCTACAAAAGATATTGACAAAAAAGTTTTTTTGTGTATGTATGATACATACAGAACAGAGTCATCAGCAAAAACGAAATTATACTCTGATTTTGCATTGCTCAGAGAATTATCTCTCATCAAAACTCCTACTAAAATAGTTGATAGTATAATCTATGACAATAAAAATGGCATGTTAACCTAAATTATTGCGAAAAATAAAAATAAATGAATATACTGTAATTCGGCTGGCAAAAATAGTCAAAATAATCACTAAAATTATACTATATTTGCTTAGAATATTTTTGTCGCTATTTTGTTTAAATGTTATATTAAATACATTAAAACGAATATAATATTCTAGTATGTTTCACGATTAAAGTCTTATTGGGATTGACATTGTCTTATCTAGGATTAAAATTAGAGATTGTCAAAATCTCAACAACAGGTGTAAAAAAGACAAGATATAATCCACAAGTCAGGGATGAAAAATTCTTACCATGCTATTGACTTAACCATTCACAAAAAATGGAGAATAAGTCTCATGCATACTTTTATAATCAGGTAAGGGTTATTTGTATTTTTTATACACAAAATAAATCTGCATCTACATGAAAACATCACTAAACTTGCAACGCTTTTATCAAGCCTGTAATCCTAGTAAAACCCTGGTAATGGGTGATGCATCAGATCGACAATACTACATAGACTTTTCTGATGTGCGTGGTTGCAAAATTGTGGAAGAACTGCAACGCACAATTGTACGTATTTCTCCAGATGATCCAACTTGTCAATTATTTACAGGTCATATTGGTTGTGGTAAATCAACGGAATTACAGCGCTTAAAGACAGAACTAGAGCAGACAGGCTTTCATGTCGTTTATTTTGAATCCAGTCAAGACTTAGACATGGCCGATATTGATGTCAGCGATATTTTGCTGAGTATAGCCCGTCAAGTCAGCACTAGTTTAGAAGGAATTAACATCAAAGAGAAATCAGGTTATTTTGCCAATCTGTTTCGAGAAATTGGGGATTTTTTACAGACCCCGATAGAATTATCAGCAGAAGCAGAATTGTCTTTAGGTATTGCGAAAATTAGCGCTAAAACCAAAGACAGTCCACAATTACGCAATCAACTGCGACAGTACTTGGAACCACGCACCAATAGTATTTTGCAAGCAATCAACGAAGAATTGCTAGACAAAGCTGTTCAACATTTAAAGCAGCGTGGTCAAAAAGGATTAGTGGTGATTGTCGATAACTTAGATCGAGTCGATATGCGCCCCTTAGCTTCAGGGCGATCGCTACCAGAATATCTTTTCATTGACCGAGGCGAACAGTTACGCCGACTCAAATGCCATATGGTCTATACTATCCCCCTGGCATTAATTTTTTCTAATGAGTACGAAACACTCAAAAACCGTCTTGGGGGTGGTATCGCTCCGAAGGTGTTACCGATGGTACTTGTACGCCAAAGAGATGGTAGTGACTACGAACCAGGAATATCTCTGTTACGGCAACTAGTACTAACAAGGGCTTTTCCTGAAGTTTCCTGGAATGCAAGGCTAGGCTTAATCACAGAGTTATTTGATCATCCCCAAACTCTAGATCGACTATGTCGGATCAGTGGTGGTCATATTCGTAACCTGTTGGGTTTGTTATACAGTTGTTTGCAACGGCAAGATCCACCTTTTTCTCAGGATTGTTTAGAAGCAGTGATCAAAGACTATCGTGATGACCTGCTATTAGCAATTGATGAACAAGTTTGGGAATTGCTATTAGAAGTAGTTAATCAACAAAGTGTTAAAGGCGAATCTGATTACCAGACATTGCTACGCAGTATGTTTGTCTTTGAATACCGTGATAGCACAGGACGCTGGTTTGGTATCAGTCCAGCATTAGCGGAAACAGAAAAAATCCGCGCTTGGCAGCAAAGCACACTTATTCACAACTCATAACTATAATTCTGAATTTTTCTAAAATCCATAGACGCGATAGCGGCTTCTTGAAAAGTAATCCAAAATCCAAAATCGGATGACAGAGTGGAAATTTACTGCTACTGATAACGCTAGCGAAAATCAGCGTTCTGTGCAAAGGTTGATCCGGGCGATCGCACTTTCCAAAGGTCAATTTGCTCTAATTTTAGTGCGATGCAATTACAGACAACTATGCGAACAAATGTTAGAGAACCTCCGTTCTCTAACTCAAGATATTTACTTACGAGAAGTTTTTCTTTCGACTTCATCCACTGCTCTACATACCACCATTGTTTCAGAACTATTTTTAGATAATCCTGCTGTGATTACAGATTGTTTACCATCTGCTGTGATGGTTTTCGGTCTAGAAACAGTGAGTGCTTTGGAAGACTTATTAATTGGTATCAACCAAGCACGAGATATCTATGCTGATACTTTTCCTTTTCCCGTAATCTTGTGGCTCACAGACGAAGTGGCAACATTGCTGTCGAGATTAGCACCTGATTTTAAAAGTTGGGCCGCAACTACAATCAAATTTGAAATGGCAAAAGAAGATTTGATTGCTTTAATTAAGCAGCAGACAGAATCTTTATTTGCCAATATTTTAGCAGCAGGAGCAGAACAGTTTTTATCTAATGCTGCTCTTGATTTAGATCCTAAATCTCAGCAACGTCATGAAATAGAGTCAGCGCGTCATGATTTGGAAACACGTTATGGCGTCAAATTAGAAGCAGAATTAACAGCAAGTCTCGAATTTGTCTTGGGACGTGATCGCTATGCTAATGATGAAATTGAAGAAGCTTTAGATTATTTTCAGCACAGTTTAGAGCTTTGGCAACAGGAAGAAGAAAGGGAGAATAGTTCTCTGTGTGCGTCACCCTTCGGGTTCGCAGTCGCTACAACGGAGGGAACCTCCGCAACGCGCTGCTCACCGCGCCTCATTGTCTCCGCGTCTTCAGAAGCATCTCCCACTTTCCGCCTCTGTGACTCATTACTGCGTCAGGCCGTTGTCCTCTTTCACCAAGGACTGTGCTATCGTCGGATGGCTGAATTACGTCCTGCGCTCAACAGAAGATATTGGCAAGACGCACTCTTTTGGTTTAGACAATGTCTAGGAGTTTTAGAAAAAGCACAAAGACAAGATTTAGTAGCTAAATTTATTTTGCCAACTTGCGAAATGTTGCAACGTTTACAAGCTTGGCAAGATTTACAAGAATTAGCTTTCAAGTCTCTAGAATTGCATCGAGTCTATGGTGATCAAGTACAAGCAGCACAAGACTATGGGTTTTTAGCTGCTGTGGCTGCTTCTGAGTCAAATTGGACAGCTGCCCATGAATTAGCTAATTCTGCACTTTCTATTGCTGAGTCAGCGCCAGAAGTTTCCCGTCAACAAGAAAGTTCCTATCTGCTGTTACTAGGGCGGACACAGCGACAGATGGGAGAGTGGGAAGAAGCAGTCAATAACCTAGAGTGGGCGAAAATTGTTTGTGAACCACAGTATGAGCCATCGCTGTACTTAGAAATTGTGGATGAATTGCGATCGCTATACTTTGTTGAACACCATGACTACTTAGAGGCATTTCATCTCAAGCAAGAAAAAATTCAAATTGAGCATCAGTACGGCTTTCGTGCCTTCATTGGTGCTAGTCAACTACAGCCACAACGTTACAGAATTAATTCGGCCCTACACTCACAAACAAGCACAAACTTTCCCGAAGAAATTGCCCAAGAAATAGCCGCTTCTGGAAGACAGCAAGATATTAATCGCTTAATTGAAAGAATTACCCGTGCAGACTGTAAACTTACAGTTATTCATGGGCCTAGTGGTGTTGGTAAAAGTTCAATTCTCAAAGCTGGTTTAGTACCAGCTTTAAAACAAACAATCATCGGAGAACGTAATTCTTTACAGATTATCTTATCTGTTTATACAGATTGGCAAACAAGTTTAGGACATAGTTTAAACCAGGCGATCGCTCAAACAGGAATCACTATGAGTAGTGATTTTTCTCCCAATCTGATTATCGAGCAGTTAAAGTCATTAACTGACCGTAATTATACTATTATCTTGATTTTTGACCAGTTTGAAGAATTTTTCTTTGTCAATAAAAATATACTGGCTAGAACCAAGTTTTACCAATTTTTTAGTGAATGTTTAAATATTGCCTTTGTTAAAATTATTTTATCATTACGAGAAGATTGTTTACATTATTTATTAGATTTAGAACGTTTCTGTAATCAGAATAATGCTCGTGGTTCTGATTTAGATGTAATTAATAAAAACATCCTGGATAAAGATATTCGCTACTACTTAGGAAAATTTTCTAAAAAAGATGCAATTGCTGTTATTCAAAGTCTAAATCAACGTTCTTATTATGGATTAAGTCATGAGTTAATTAACCAAATAGTAAATGATTTAGCAGTAGATATTGAAGAAGTAAATCCAATTGAATTACAAATAGTCTGCGCCCAATTACAAACAGAAAATATTACTACTATTGAAGAGTATAAGCGTTGTGGTGGCTCTAAGAAATTAGTACAGCGTTGGTTAGAAGAAGTAATCAAAGATTGTGGTCAGGAAAACGAACAATTAAGTTGGAAGTTATTGTTTGAATTAACTGATGAAAAAGGTACGCGACCGATTAAAACAAAAGCTGAGTTAGTAGCTGCACTGATCAAAGAAAGAGACGGGAAGAACGGAAAATGGAGAGATAAGGGAGCCAGTAAAACTATCACCCCATCTCGAAATCTCCAGCACTCCATCACAAATATAGAAATAATTTTAGACATATTGGTGGGCAGTGGGTTAGTATTGCGAGTTCGGGAAGAATCAGGCGATCGCTATCAATTAGTTCATGATTACTTAGTAGAACCAATTCGTCAAAAAAATAACTTTGGTATAGTTGCTGAACTAGCCAAAGTCAGATTTGAAAAAACCAGAGCTGAAGTCGCCCAAAAAGTCAGTCAAGAAAAATTGAATTTAGTTTTACAAAGACGACTGCGAGAAGCACGTATCATAGGTGTAGTATTGGCAATGATGTCAACAACAATTGCAGGGTTATGGTGGCAAGCTGACTTACAAAAAAGAGCAGCGATTCGCGAAACAATGCGAGCAGAACGTAGCGAGACTAACTTGAAAATTAGTGCAATTACTGCCTCCTCAGAAGCTTTATTTGCTTCTAATAAAGAATTTGATGCTCTTCTGGAAAGTTTACGCGCTTGGCAAAAACTCAAACACGCAAATGGAGTACAACCAGATACCCGAATGCGGGTAGTAACCGCTTTACAGCAGGCAGTATACGGAGTCACCGAAGTCAATCGGCTAGAAGGACACAATGATATTGTTTGGGGTATTGCATTCAGCCCCGATGGCAAATTATTGGCATCAGGTAGCCGCGATCGCACAATCAAGTTATGGCATCCTAACGGTGTATTAATCCAAACTCTTAATGATCATAGCGATGCCATCACTGGTCTAAGCTTTAGTCCTGATGGTCAAACTCTAGCCTCTGCTAGTCGCGACAAAACAGTCAAACTTTGGCGTCGTCATCCAATCACAGGAAAATTTTTCCCCCAACCCGAAAAAACTCTTCTAGGACACACAGATTGGGTCTTCAGTGTTAATTTCAGTCCAGATGGCAAATTATTCGCTACAGGTAGTAAAGATACAAATGTTAAGCTATGGCGTCGGGATGGAAAATTAATCAAAACACTGGCGGGACATCAAGCTTGGGTGAATTGGGTCAGCTTTAGTCCTGATGGTCATTTTCTAGCCTCAGCTAGTGACGACAAAACAGTCAAAATCTGGCGACGCGACGGTAAACTACTGAAAACTTTGTTAGCACATGAAGAGGGAGTGACAACCCTGGCTTTTAGCCCTAACGGTGAAATACTAGCAACATCAGGTCGAGACAAAACTGTCAAGCTTTGGCGACGTTCGCTTCAAAGTGGTAAAGATAGTTATGATTTTCGTCTTTACAAAACTTTAGAACAACACAACACTACTGTTTGGAATCTCAATTTTAGTTCTGATGGTCAACAGCTAGCTTGTGCTGGTGATGACAACATTGTATACCTGTGGAAAATCAATGAACAAGGCGAGTTGGAAAATCAACCTTATAAAACCTTTAAAGGACACAGCGATGCAGTTGTCAGTGTAGCTTTCAGTCCTAATCATAGGCTATTGGCATCGGCTAGTTATGACAAAACAGTAAGATTATGGAGTTTAAATGCCTTAAGATTACCTGTCCTTCAAGGTCATACAGACCGAGTTTTGAGTGTGACTTGGAGTCGTGACGGCAAAATGTTAGCTTCTGGTAGTAAGGATCACACTGTCAAACTCTGGCAACGGGAACTCAAGAGTGGTAAAACTCACTTATATAAAACTCTAGTTGCACACACTGACAGAGTTCCTAGTGTCAGTTTTGACCCCCAAGGTCAGATATTGGCTTCAGGAAGTTATGACAGAACCGTGAAACTTTGGGGGCTGGATGGTCATCTCATCAAGACTCTCAAAGGACATAGCGATAGTGTCATGAGTGTTAGTTTCAGCCCAGACGGAGAGTTGTTAGCATCAGCTAGTAAAGATCGGAGCGTGAAACTTTGGAATCGTAAAGGTCAGTTGGTTAAAACTCTATTAGGACACCAGGGTTGGGTAAATAGCGTCAGTTTTAGCCCGAATGGTCAAATTCTTGCTTCAGCCAGTGATGACCAAACAGTGAAACTTTGGCGACGAGACGGTACTTTGTTAAAAACTTTTTCACCTCATGATAGTTGGGTTTTGGGTGTAAGTTTTAGTCCCACTGATCATTTACTAGCTTCTGCTAGCTGGGATAATACCGTTAGGTTATGGCGTTCTGACGGCACATTATTGAAAACTTTGTTAAAAGGCTACAGCGATAGTGTTAACTCTGTAACTTTTAGTCCCAATGGCGAGATTCTTGCCGCTGCTGGTTGGGATAGCACAGTGAAAATTTGGAGTCATGATGGCAAATTGATTAAAACTCTCAATGGACATCATGCTCCAGTATCGAGTGTTAGTTTTAGTCCCAATAGTCAAACACTAGCATCAGCTAGTAATGACAACACTATCATCTTATGGAATTTAGATATGAATGACTTACTAGTCCATGGTTGTAATTGGGTAAGTGATTACCTTCGCTACAATCGCAATGTCGATCAACGCGATCGCTCCCTCTGTTATGGTGTCAAAACTCAGTAGTTAGTCGTCCTTGACGTTCCCGCAGGGTATTTTTAATTGTTTTGTCCCCCGTGTCCACGCCACGTGCTACAACGCTCTTAACCCGCAAGGGCGCAGTGGCTCCCCTTGTTCCCCACACCCCCCTCACCTCTCCATTTCCTCTCCAGAAGCAGCCTCTGGTGGCAAATTTGCTAAAAATTGTTGCAGTCTCATCCGCTCTATGTAAGGCCAGCCACCCTCTGACTCGATATCTTTAAGTAGTGAGTACAGTGCTTGACGATTATTAGGCAAATTATTCTGAAAAGCCCCATCTCGAATCTCTCGGTGTAATTCTTCCAACTGTCTTAATAAAGCCAAAAGAGCGATAGTATCTCCTTGACAAAATGCTACTGTATCATGTACAACGCTAACGATGTCTTGCAATTTACAAGATAATTTCTCGGACTCAAAAATTTTGCTTTGATTCATGCCAGTTTCTATAAACTAGATCAACTCAAATTTACCGAAGATATTTTACTTTCATTGTTTGCTAAAAGACGTGTTTACGGAAAACTAAAGAAAATGTGCTTTTAAGTTGCATAATTCCCGTAAATTAGCTCTCCATCAGTTTATGCAAAGTGTGTTGATCTGAACTATAAGTTACAGTAAGGGTACTCAGTATAGCCTATTGGGTAGCTAAATACGATCTCAGCATTTTTGATAAATACATGGTAAATGTGAGATCGCTTTGATTTTGAGTTAAAAAAAATCGTATGATCTGGCTGATGATCCCCCATAAAAATATGGGCTGTATGTAGTGGCGGCACATATATCACAAAACGACAAAGGCGATACCGCGAAAGTAAAAATACTGGCAGACTCACGGACAGTGAGTGATCACCTAAACAAGTTGTAGCAACTACTATTACAGTTGTTTACAACTTGACAAAGACGTCCAAAGGTCAAAACAGTATCTTCTTTCAATGAATCTGCTCAAGTTACTGTGTATCGGGGTGTACTCATCCATAAACACACCCTAACTTTAACCAAATGCCGCCAAAAATGAAACTGCTAGTTTTTGCTTGTCTTTAAGATACTTTCCTAATTGGATACTGTGTCTTGGCTAGTCTGATGTTTTAAGCTTCAGGCTCAACAAGTAAAAATTTGAGTCAGTTGCAGTTTTACAACTTAAGATATCAATTTTTGACATTGAGGTTGACCATGAGGTTTCGCGCTGTAATTGTTGCACTCTTGGCTTTGTGCTTGGGGTTACTAACTGCTTGTAGTGAGGGTCCGACTGCTGGTAGTACAGATTTACTTACCTACGATCAAATTAAAGGAACTGGTCTGGCTAACAAATGTCCCCAACTCACAGAAACGAGTCGTGGTTCTATTCCCATTGATGCTAGCCAATCCTACGTCATAAAAGAACTTTGCTTAGAACCAACCAATTTCTTTGTCAGAGAAGAACCTGCTAATAAGCGTCAAAAAGCCGAATTTGTTCCAGGTAAATTAGTAACTCGCAAGACCTATTCGTTGGATCAAATCGAAGGCGACCTAAAGATTAATTCTGATGGAAGCCTTACCTTTGTGGAAAAAGATGGCTTTGACTTCCAAGCTACCACCGTGCAATTAGCTGGAGGCGAGCGAGTACCTTTCTTGTTTACCATCAAAGGTTTAGTTGCTCAGTCACAACCTGGTATGACCAGCATTAATACCTCAACAGATTTTGAAGGTGCTTTTAGAGTTCCTTCTTATCGTGGTGCTACCTTCTTAGATCCTAAAGGTCGTGGTGTCGCTAGTGGTTATGACAATGCTGTGGCTCTCCCTGCTCAGTCTGATGATGAAGAGCTTCTTCGCGCTAATGTTAAGCGTGCTGATGTTCTTAACGGTAAAATTTCCCTCTCTGTAGCCAAAGTAGATAGTTCTACTGGTGAAATTGCGGGTACTTTTGAGAGTGACCAACCCTCTGACACTGATTTAGGTGCTGGTGAGCCTAAAGATGTGAAAGTTCGTGGTATCTTCTATGCTCGCTTGGAACAAGCTCGTAGCTAAATGATTTTCAGTACAAAACTTGAGTGAAACTCAAGATGGCTATTGTTATGGTCTTTGTGGCGATCGCAATAGCTAATCCCTAATCACCCTTGTGACATGTGTCTACAAGGGTGATTTTGTTTAAGTATTTTTTCTGCTAAAAACTTTCTTTATCTAATTGCTATCTCTTGAATTTAAGTTTCTATATATACGTAATATTTATCTTTATTTACTTAAGTTAAGTACAATCTCGGTTTTAATTAAGGTAAAAAATTTTATATGTTTTGTATGTGTTTGAAAAAACTGTAGGTCATACCAAAGTTGACTAAATAATTACTCTTTTCGCTGATTTAAATCCAGTCTCCATTGTCATACTCCTAATAGCAGACACTTCTATCAGAATTCTTTGTGTCCGCTATGGGAGTTAGTTGACCTGTCCGTATTTTGATTGAAATCTTTAAATGCATGACATGCACAATTGGAGCTTGGTTTAGCAGTGAATATTTGACTGTTTGTTTGCCAAGAAAAACAAAACGGTGCTATGCCAACTACACTCACCAATGAACTGAAACATGAAATCTTACAGTTGCTGCGAGAATATCAGCAATCTCGCTCGGCAAATGTTCGTAATCAACTGGTAAAACTAAATTTTGGACTGGTGAGAAAAGAAGCTCACTATTGGATAAACCAGTGCCATGAAAATTATGAAGATTTACTCCAGGTCGGCTGTCTGGGTCTAATTCGAGCAATTGAAAGATTTGAAATTTCTAAAGGTCATGCCTTCAGTTCTTTCGCCATTCCCTACATTAGGGGGGAAATTCAACATTATCTCAGAGATAAAGGTGTTACCGTACGAATTCCCCGACGCTACCTAGCACTGCAACAGCAGGCTATAGGAGTTTCACGTTCTTTGCAGGAAAAATATAATCGCCAACCAACCGACGCAGAATTAGCCGCAGCGCTGGAAATTTCTACCCAGGAATGGCAGGAAATTAAATTGGCATGGATAAATCGCGCTCCTTTAAGCTTGGATGTACCAGTCCAAGATGGAGAAGAGGGAGCTACTTGCTTGGGAGAGTTGGTTGTTGATCATCGCTATCGTAGTTTTCAGCTAGCACAAGAAGATCAAATTCGCTTGCAACAAGCACTGTTCCAGCTCGAAAAACGTACCCGTGAAGTCTTGGAATTTGTGTTTTTACACGATTTAACACAAAAACAAGTAGCAGAGCAGCTAGGTATTAGTGTTGTCACTGTTTCTCGCAGAGTCAAAAAAGGGCTGGATCTGTTGAAACAGTCAATGAGTGTCGCAGAAGATTAAATACCAAAACTTAGGTTATAACGGTATCAGATTTCACATTAGCTTTAAGATATAAGCATGTTGAATTTGATACATAAACTTTTTCTGGTGATAGAGAGGGGCTGATGGGTATAAATTTAAAAATATTAGTTGCAGCCATTTCTGTTTTAGCGATCGTCTCCTGTGCTTCTGAAGGTGAACAACAATCAATTAATCCAACACCACCGCTTAATACACCAGCAAAAACGCAAAAACCACCAGCACAATCATTTAATAACCCTGTAGTGCCTGCTAAAGCAACTTCAGTCACTTCTACTTCTGCTGGCTTGATTCAACCCACAAATGCGAAAGCACGGATAGATATTGTCTCAAAAGGACGTAATGACCCGTTTGCTCAAATTGTTGGACAATCTCCGCTAGGAATAGCGAATTCCACTACCAGAATGCGGATTGTCCCCAGATTACTGCCTTTACCAATTACCAACACTAGAAGTAAATTAATAGCGACAAGAACACCGCAAAAAAGCAGTGTAGTGTTAAGTGCCAAACTAAATAAATCAAAAAATAATATCAACAAAGCAGCTTCAAACAAAAATCTTCCAAAATTAACTCCTGTCTTACCTAAACTCATACCCCCGATTGTTCCTGACCAACGTTTAGCATCTGTATTACCACCACCACCACAACCAGATTTAGCCAAGGCTGTTTTTGTGAGTGGCGTGGTTATGCTTGGTAATCAACCCCAAGCTATTATCAAAGTACCAAATGAGCCAACTAGTCGCTACGTACAGGCAGGACAACGACTAGCAAACGGAGTCTTAATCAAACGTATTGAAATGAACGAAGGTTCAGAACCAATCATAATTCTGGAACAATATGGTATTGAAGTTACCAGAATGGTTGGTGAAGCACCTGCTAGCAGTCCACCAACGGCGACAACAGCTACCACTGGTAATCCAGTTTCAGCATCACCAGCCTCAAATCCGGTTAATATTGGATCTTCGTGAACTACCTACCTGACAGGGTAAACTAGAGTGCGGGGCTTCTGTCGGAACTAGTTAAATAAAGATGAAGACAAAAGAAAAGGTAGAATTTACTGGTTTACCTCTAGCAGTTTATCGCGAGGTAGCGGCTCATCTACGGCAAGTAGAAGGAGTGGAGGTAGAATTAATACCCCAATCTTCCCCACAGTTTGATTACAATCAAAGCCAAATTGCTGGTTTGTGGATTTCAGTTTCTCCTGACTCTGATTCTGTTAGTCAGCAAAGAGTAGAACAAATTTTGGCTTACTATCGCGATCGTTATATGTGAGTTAACTTGACACTCTCCGCCCTATAAGTGCGGAGATTCTTGCTTCATCCGTCCTCCCTAGAAACCCGAATACAAAGTATTCAAATCTCCCCGTTTGGATACGTCCACAAGCACACACGGACTGCCCGACCGCGTTTGAAACGAT